>CAXTDP010000886.1:0-2509 GCA_964242295.1 uncultured Acetobacteraceae bacterium
GCCGCCACCCGCTCCGGGGCCGCAAGCTGCCCGGCCTG
The DNA here is from genome assembly GCA_964242295.1 of uncultured Acetobacteraceae bacterium. Classification (GTDB taxonomy): domain Bacteria; phylum Pseudomonadota; class Alphaproteobacteria; order Acetobacterales; family Acetobacteraceae; genus DASWOJ01. The sequence continues at coordinate 39 of CAXTDP010000886.1, forward strand.
CGCCCGCCACGCCGCCGCGGTCTGCCCCCGCAGCATCGGTGACAGGGCGGGCAAGCAACAGCACGACCAGCCGGGCTGCGCCGTCACGCACGACAGCCGATAACAGCAGCGTCGTCGGCGAGGTCGTGGCCCGCCTGCGCTCGCAGCAGGCGCAATCCGGCCAGCGCGAAGCCCGGGCGGCAACGGCCAGGAGCGGCTCACCTGGGGGCGGGACCCCCTCTGGAGTGGAAAACGCGCTGCTGACCCGAGATCAGCGTGGCGCTATTGGCGACCGTATCCGTGAGTGCTGGACAGGGGACAAGGCCGCCCTGGACTACGACAAGCAGCTTGTGCACCTGCGCGTCACCACCGATGAGCGTGGGATCATTAGGATCGCCGACCTCGCCGGCGCCGACGCATCCCGCGTCGGCGTCGCCCGTGCCTTTGCCGAGCGTGCCCGGCGCGCTGCCCTCGATCCGCAATGCAGCCAGTTGCCGCTGCCGTCCGGACTGCTGGGGCAGGTCCACACCTTCGACATCACTTTCCGGCCTTGAGCGCGACGCCGCTTCTGCTCCTTCTCCCTCCGGGAGAGGGAGAAGCGCTAAGCCCGATTGCTCCGGCCTAGTCCGGCCATCTCCACACTTCCGCCATTACGCTCCGCCCATAAGGGCGCGAAGGAGACTGCCGCCATGACAACCTCCGCTCCAACGAGCGCCGCCCTGGGCGCCCTGATCGCCCGCCGCACCCTGCTTGCCGGCCTTGCCGTGTCGGCCCTGCCGCTCGCCGCCCGCGGCCAAGGCGCCGGCAGTGGCGTCGGCGCCGGCAACCAGCAGCCGGAGATCACGGTGGACCGCGCCCGTACCGCACCCATCCCGATCGGCATCCCGAACTTCCCCGGCAGCCAGCTCGGCACCGACATGGCCGGCGTGATCACCCGCAACCTCGACCGGTCCGGCCTGTTCCGCCCCGTCACGGGCGCGGCCGGCGGCGACACCGGCGACACCCCCAACTTCCAGGCCTGGAAGACTGCCGGCGCGCAGGCGCTGGTGACCGGCAAGGTGGAGGGCGGCGGCAACGCCGTGCGGGTCGAGTTCCGGCTGTATGACGTGCTGCCGGGCCAGCAGATCCAGGGTACCGCCTACACCACCACCAGCACCAACTGGCGCCGGATCGCCCACATCATCAGCGACGTGATCTATGAGCGCCTGCTGGGCGAGAAGGGCTACTTCGATACCCGTATCGCCTACATCGCCGGCACCGGCCCGCGCGACCGCCGGATCAAGCGCCTGGCGATCATGGACCAGGACAGCGCCAACAACCGCTATCTGACCGATGGCGCCTGGCTGGCGCTCACGCCCCGGTTCCATCCGACCAAGGACCAGGTCGTCTATATGTCCTACCAGAACAACCGTCCCCGGGTTTATACCCTGGACGTCGGCACCGGCTCGCAGCGGCTGCTGGGGGAATACGAGGGGATGACCTTTGCCCCGCGCTATTCCCCGGACGGCAACCAGATCGTCATGTCGGCGGCGCGCGGGGCCGGGTCGGACATCGTGGTGGCGGGCGCGGGCGGCGGGAGCGGCCGGCAGCTCACCAACAGCGGCGCGATTGACACCAGCCCGTGCTTCAGCCCGGACGGGACGCAGATCGTGTTCAACTCGGACCGCGGCGGCGACCAGCAGCTTTATATCATGGATGGCGGCGGCGGCGGCGTGCGGCGCATCAGCTTCGGCCGCGGGCGGTATGCCACGCCCGTCTGGTCGCCGCGGGGCGACCTGATCGCCTTCACCCGGATCAACGGCGGCACCTTCGGCATCGGCGTCATGCGCCCGGACGGCTCCGGCGAGCGCATCCTGTCCGAAAGCTTCTCGGTCGAGGGACCGACCTTCGCCCCCAACGGCCGGGTGCTGATGTTTTTCCGCAGCAGCGCGGCCGGGGCAGGCGGCGCCGGCTACTCCTCGCAGCTCCGGTCCATAGACATCACCGGCTTCAACGAGCGGTCCGTGCCCACGCCGACCGACGCCTCCGACCCGGCATGGTCGCCGTTGCAGGCTTGACCCCGGACCCTGCCGGCCCTATCGCGCCGAGTGACGCCACCATTGGCGGCCCTCGCGCGGGCGCCGCAACGAGGAGCCCCCATTGTTCAATATCAAGACCGCCGCGATTCTAGCTGCCCTGGCGCTGCCTGCCCTGCTTGGCGCCTGCGCCAATAAGACCGACGCCGCGAACTCCGCCGGGTCGGGTGGCACCTCCGGCCTTGCGACCAACGGCGCAGCGCCTGGCAGCCAGGAGGATCTGGCCCAGAATGTCGGCGACAAGGTGTTCTTCGCCACCGATAGCTCGACGCTCAGCGGCGATGGGCGGGGAACGCTGGACCGTCAGGCGGCGTGGCTGGGGCGGTATCCGCAGGTTCAGGTCCAGATGGGCGGCAACTGCGACGAGCGTGGGACGACCGAGTATAACCTGGCGCTCGGCCAGCGCCGGGCCAACGC
>CAXTDP010000887.1:0-2507 GCA_964242295.1 uncultured Acetobacteraceae bacterium
GGGCGGGTCGGCAGCGGCGGCGATGGCCGCCGGGACCGGACCCACGCGCAGCCGGGCTGCTTGGCCCGGCGAGCATGGGGAGGACCCGCCTGTCGAGGCGACCCGCGGGCCGTCGTAGCCGTCCCTGACCTTCTTGCCCGGCACCCGCCGCCGTGCTCCTCCGATACCTTCCTGTTGCCTGCTGTTTCTTCGTTCCCTCACGCCGCCGCGGCTGTCCTGGCGATGGCAGGGCGTCGGGACCGGCGGCGGTAGAAACGCAGGTCCGGCAGGCTCGGGTAGGCGCTGAACCCCCGGCACAGGCCGTGGTCCTCATGCACCTGCAGCATGTGAACCGAGATCGTCTGGCGGCGTCCGTCGCGCAACGAGCGGACCACGGCCGTGTCGGAGCGTCCCGACCAGTAGCTGCTCCGCCACAGGCCGGTGTCCGGGTCGCGCCGGGTCGCGTGCATCATGCCGTTCAGGTAGGCTTCGACGATCCAGGGTGCCCGGCAGACAGGCGCCTCGCCGTAGCGGGCGTGGAAGTAGCTTCGATCTTGGAGGTAGAAAACGCTGCCCACGGCGATGGTGCCGACACGCAGCGGGTTGTCGCTGCCTCGGCAGCGCTGGGCGCCATACTGGCGCATCATGGTCCGAACCCCATCTCAGCCGACTCCTCCGCAATGGCCTCGTCGGCTTCCTCGCTGGGATGTGCCTGCTCATCGTAGGCGTCGCGCCAGCGCCGGTCAGCCAAGTCCATCAGGCCCACGCCGGTGCGCTTGATGATCCGGTGGTTGGCGACGCGCAGGTAGCCGTAGAAGCCGAGGTGTCCGCCGGCGTAGTCCCAGAGGCGGTCCGTGTCCGGCTTGCGCCCGATCGGCTGCTTGCCGGTGAGCTGGAACGGCGTTGCCGGGCCGCCCCAGCCGGCGACGGGGGTGAACGTCATGCTGTCCTCCCCTGGGCCGCCGGGACGGACGGGACGGCGACGGCGGCATCCCGCCGGTGCAGGAAGGCCAGGTGGCCGAGGCTGCCGTCGAGGTAGGCGGCATCGAAGCCGCGCGGCTTGCGGCCGTCAGCCTGCAGGGTGACGGAAACCAGGAAGGAGGTTCCAGGGGCAGCGCCGCGCACCCGCGCGCCGAAGGCGGCGATGGCGGCCGTGACCTCGGCGAGAACCGTGATCTGGGCCTCCTCGCGTGTGGTTTCACGGCCGCACCCGTCCATGATGGGCACGTCCTGCGTGCCGCGGCGGATGAGGTGGGCGGGGTGGGCGCTCAGGCAAAGCGTGGGCATGGCGGTCCTCGCAGGATTAACGCCCGCGTTTGGGGCGCTGGTGGCTCGGGGTGGGGTCAGACGCCCTGCAGCGAGCCGTGCTCGTCCACGGCGACGTCGGCCGCTTCCTCGGACGGCACGCGGCCGTCGTATTCGTCTCGCCAATCGCGCGCGGGCAGGTCCAGCAGGGCGCGGTGGCTGACGGTCCGGGCCTGGCGGCTTGCGACCACCAGCCATCCCCAGAAGCCGCAATGTCCGTTGGCGTACGCCCAGAGCCGGCCCACCCTGTGCCTCAACTCCGGATGGATCGGCCCGGCGCCAGCCAGGTGGAAGGGCGCGTCCGGCCCGCCCCAGTCGATCACGGTGGCGGGGTTCACGGTGACGACGTCCCGTGTCGCCGGCACCCGAGCCGGATCGGGTCCGCGGACGGCCCAGCCGAACATGGAGCCGGCCAGCATGGCGACGACCTGCTCCGGCGTGGGCGGGCTGGGCAGGCCGGCGTTGAGCTGCTCGGGCGTGGCTGCGCCACCTTCCGGCCAATAGCCGAGTTGGCCGCGGATGATGAGCACGGTCTCGCCTGTTGTCGGGTGCTGCGCGTAGCAGCGCACGGGCAGGCCGGCGGGGTCGGTTGAGCGGGTTGGATCGTGTGGCATGGGCGTCGCCTTCGTGCTGAAACGACAACGGCGAGGCCAGGCTCCTCGCCGTTGTCCGGGGATGGTTCGGGATGCCTGACAGACGGGCCGGGTTAGGCTCCTGCCTGCCCCGACAAGGTGCTGGCCGGCGTTACCGGGGCGTCCTGCTTCGTGCGTTTGTCCGTGACGTGCATGAAGTTTTCTTGGCCCAGGCCGTTGCGGCGGCTGGCCGCGTCGTAGCCGTTCGGCTTGCGCTGGCCCTTGGCCAGGCGGACGGACACGTAGAACGACGCCTCGGGGTGCCCGGCCCGGATGCGGGCGCCGAAGCGGGCGACGGCGGTCCTGATCTCGGCCACGTTGGCCAGTGCGGGCAAGGTCTCGTGGCCCAGCGAGGCCCCCATGATGCTGATAGTCTGGCTGGTGCCGTAATCCTCCAGCGTCTGGTGGCCGGGCACGGTGGTGAGCGTGACGGTGACGGGCATGGTGGTCCTCTTGCATGGACGTGCGGCCGCACGCGCGCACCCGATGTGCGCGCGCCGGCCGGACGGTGGGTTGGTGGGATTTGCAGGGGCCGGCCGGCTCGGGCCGGACAGCGGGTGGTCAGGCGCCGGGCGGCGCTACCCGGCGGTG
>CAXTDP010000888.1:0-2507 GCA_964242295.1 uncultured Acetobacteraceae bacterium
GTCTTCTTGCTGGCGGAACTGCTGCAACACGCGGCGGAGGAGCAGGGCATTCCCCCCGCCCTGGCCCGGCAGATGGCCCGCGCCACCGTCGCCGGCTCCGGCGCGCTGCTTGCGGCCAGCCCGGACGATGCCGCCGCGCTGCGTGTCGCCGTGACCAGCCCTGGAGGGACCACGCAGGCTGCGCTCGGTGTGCTGATGGCGGACGGCGCCTGGCCGGCGTTGGTCTCGGCCGCAGTGGATGCCGCCACCCGGCGATCCCGCGAGTTGGCCGGGTGATGCCGGCGGCTGCTGGATCGGCCCCGCCGCTGCAAGGCGTTCGACGGCACCGCACCCCAGCAACAGGCCGCGCCGCCCTGGCCGGCTATGGGCTGCTGCGGTGCAGGCAGCTCGCGGTGACGCCCCCGCCTGCCATGCGTCGGCCCAGGACGGCTGGTGCGTCCTTGCCAAGCCCCTCGCGCCAGCCCATGTCGCCGGCATGAGCATCACCGAACCCGACCGCACCCTGATCGCCGCCGTCTTCGAGCAGGCGGCCCTGCGCGGATGGTCGGACGTCAGCATCGCCGATGCCGCCCGCGATGCCGGCGTGCCGCTCGGCGAGGCCCGCGCCCGAATGCCCGGCCGTGGCGCTGTGCTGATGCGCTTCGGCGTGATGGCCGACCAGGCCGCGCTCGCCAGCGTCAGCATGAGCGAGACTCCGCGGGAGCGACTGTTCGACATCGTGATGGCGCGCTTCGACGCCCTGCAGCAGCACCGGGCCGGCGTGCTGTCGCTGCTGGCGGCGTTGCGGACCGACCCCGGCACTTCCTTGCTGCTGTATGGCGCGACGCTGCGCAGCATGAAGTGGCTGCTGGACGGCGCCGGCATCCCCGCCACCGGGATCGTCGGCGGCCTGCGTGTCCACGGCCTGCTGGCGCTGTGGCTGTATGCCCTGCGTGCATGGGAAGGCGACGATAGCGCCGACCTGTCCGCCACCATGGCCGCCGTTGACCGCGGCCTGGACCGTGTGATCCAGGCGGAGAACATGCTGCCCGGCCAGCACGTCGGCACCACCGGTGCCCCGATGTCCCCGGCCGAAGCCGCAGCGCAGGTGTTCGAGGAGGCCGGCATGACCGGCGATGAGGCAGATGGGAGCGCAGCGCCAGACGGTGCAGACCTGCCCCCAGCACCCCCGTCCGAGTATCCGGAGGCACCGCTCACATAGAAGCGCGATTCCGTATCCTAATGTTTCCGCTTGCTGTCATACCGTGGTATGGCAGTAACAGTAAGTAGAATAATATAGGGGTGAACAAATGTCCGACGATCCCGCCGCCAAGATGCAGAGCAGCATGACCCAGGCCGCTTCTGGCGCCGCCCAAGCGGGCAAGACTGCAATGGACGCCGGCATGGCCAAGATGGCCGAGTTTACCAAGATGTTCACCGACATGAAGGTGCCGGGCATCGCGGGGATGCCTGACATGGACGCCTTCCTGTCCGCGCACCGCCGCAACATGGAAGTGCTGACGGCAGCCAACCGTGTGGCGCTGGAGGGCGCGCAGGCCGTCGCCCGCCGCCACATGGAGATCATGCAGCAGACCATGAGCGAGATGACTGAGACCATGCGCGACCTGTCCAGCCCGGACAGCCCGGGTGCCAAGGCGGCGAAGCAGACCGAGTTGATCAAGGCCAGCTACGAGCGCGCCGTCGCCCACATGAAGGAGCTGGCCGACCTGATCCAGCGCGCCAACGGCGAAGCGCTCGGCATGCTGAACCAACGTTTTGCCGAGGCAATGGACGAAGTGAAGATGCTGGCCTCCAAGGCCGGCAAAACCTCAGTGGGCTAGCTTGCCTCAAGCTGATCTCCCTGCCGCGGGCGGCGGGGTGATCGGCGGCGCGATTGCTGCCCACCTGCGGGGTAGCGGTGCAGCCGTCACTGTGGTTGGGCGCGATCCGACTTCTGCCGTCGCGTCCTCCTCCGCGTCATCCAACGTCTTCGACCATAACGCGCTGATCGACCTGCATCCGGACATGCCGGACCTGTATTTTGCCAATGGGTTCAGCGGGCGTGGGATGCAGCAGGCGCCGAGCGTCGGCCGGGGAATTGCGGAGCCGGTGCTGCACGGGGCCTACCGGACGCTGGACCTGTCGCTGTTGTCCGTCGCCCGGCTGGCCGAGGGTCGGCCGCTGCCGGAGCGCAACATCATCTGATGTGGATGCTCGACGCCGCCGCGACCGATGCCGCCCTGCCGTTCGACCGGCTGGTGCCGGCGCTGCGGGCGGCCTTCGCCGCCGAGGCCGAGGTGCCGGACCGGCACCACCACCCTCTGCCGGGTGGCGCCACGCTGCTGCTGATGCCGGCGTGGCAGCGGGACTGGCTGGGCGTGAAGGTCGTCACCGTCCATCCCGGCAATGCCCCGCGCGGGATGCCGGCGGTCCATTCGACCTACCTGTTGGCCGAGGCCGCGACGGGCCGCCCGGCGCTGCTGCTGGACGGCGGCACGCTGACGGCCCGGCGGACTGCCGCGGCCTCG
>CAXTDP010000889.1:0-2507 GCA_964242295.1 uncultured Acetobacteraceae bacterium
ACGGCATAGACAGCGAAAGCCTGATGGCGATCCCGTTCTTCCTGCTGGTGGGCGAGCTGATGACCTCGGCCAACGTCATCGTCAGGATCGCCGACCTGTCGCAGGCCCTGGTGGGCCATGTCCGCGGCGGGCTGGCGCAGGTGACGACGGTGTTCAGCATGTTCTTTTCCGGCATGTCCGGGTCGTCGTCGGCGGATGTGGCGGTGCTGTCCCGGACGATGGCCCAGCCGATGGCGCGGGAGGGCTACCGCCCCGAGTTCGTCGCCGCGCTGATCGCCGCGGCCAGCACGATTGCGGCCCTGGTGCCGCCGTCCATCATGGCGGTGGTGTATGGAGCCATCGGCAACGTGTCCATCGCTGGGTTGTTCCTGGGCGGGATCGTGCCGGGGCTGCTGATCGGCGCGGGGCTGATGATCTACTGCTACTTCTTCGGACCCGTCGGCTTCCGCCGCCCGCGGGCCAGCCTGCCGCAGCTTGGCCGGGCCGCGCGCGGGGCGGCGCTGCCGATGCTGATCCCCGGCATCCTGCTGGGCGGCATCCTTACCGGCTGGTTCACGCCCACCGAGGCCGGGGTCGTCGCGATCACCTACATCCTGGTGGTCGTGCTGCCGCTGCTGCGGCCCGGGCATTTCCGGCACTTGTGGCGGGACTTCGTCCATGCCGGGCTGGTATTCAGCTTGCCGCTGATCACCATCGCCGCCGCCAGCGCCTTCGGCTGGCTGGTGGCTTACCTAAGGGGTCCGCTGGTCGTCGCCGGCTGGATCGGCGACGTGGCGGGCACCGACCCCATGGCGGTCATGTTCCTGCTGGTGGCGGTGTTCGTGATCGTCGGCGACTTCATCGAGCCGATCCCCGCCATCATCATCTTCATGCCGGTCGTCAACCAGTTGACGGAAAGCGCCGGGATCAACCCGGTGCACATGGGGGTGGTGCTGATCGTGACCCTGGCCTTCGGGCTGATCACGCCGCCCTACGGCCTGTCGCTGCTGATGGCGTCCAAGTTCGTGGGGGTGCGGTTTTCCTCGGCGCTGCGGGCGTCGCTGCCGATCTACGTGGTGTTCTTCGCCACGATCGCGTTCACCATCTTCTGGCCGGATGTCATCCTTTACTTGCCCAAGACGCTGTTCCCGGAGTCCGTGGGGTGCTTCAAGGCGCCAGGCGGGGCCGGGTATATCTGCCCCTGAAGCTAAGCAGGCTTGCGAGGCCTGTCACACAGACAGCCTGCTGCCGTGCTCGGCTGTCCATGTGACAGGCTGCGCAAGCCTGCTTAGCATTTCATCTGTGCGCGAACCTTCAGAGGTTTGCTTAGGAGAAACCGGATCATGGCCCGTGGCACCGTTTGCGCTGCACTGCTGCTGTTTACGTTCACCACGCCGGCGCTGCACGCCCAATCCTACCAGATGGGCGCGGGCACCGAGGGGCGGCAATGGCTGCCCGAGCGCGCCCGGGTGGACAACCCGCAAGCCCGCTTCCCCGTGCAGGTGCAGGACGGCGTGACCATCACCGCCCGTGACGGCACCAGCCTCGACGCCAGGGTGTTCCTGCCGACCCTTGCGGCCGGCGCCCCGCCGACGCCGTGCGTGCTGATGTCGGACGGCTATGGCCGCTCGTCCAACACCGGCGCAGGCACCGACCCGGTGCTGATGGACGTCGCCTCCCGCGGTTACGCCGTGCTGCACCTCAGCCTGCGCGGCTCGGGGAAGTCCGGCGGCGAGGCGACGCTCTACAACCAGTTCGGCCAGGACGGCTATGACACGGTCGAATGGATGGCCAAGCAAAGCTGGTGCAATGGCCGTGTCGGCATGATCGGGCCGTCGCTGCTGGGCATCTCGCAGTGGCTGACCGCCAAGGAAGCGCCGCCGCACTTGCAGGCCATCGTGCCCCAGGTGGCGTGCGGCGACTGCTATGGGCTGCTCTGGTATCCCGGCGGCATGATGCCCGGCCCCGGCCGTGAGGCGCGCAAGCTGTCGCCGGGGGCGGAGGCCGAGTACGCCACCTCCATCCAGCACCGCAACCTGGACGGCTGGTGGCGGGAGCGGACGACCCAGGACGCCGACGTGCAGGCGATTGCCGGGCGCGGCGTGGCGGCGTTCATCTCCGGCGGGCTGGACGACTACATCACGCCGGCCAACCTGCGGGCCTACGCGGCCTTCGGCTCGCCTCGCAAGCGCCTGCTGCTCGCGCCGCACGCGCATGGCTGGCAGATAGACTTCCTGCAGGAGCTGCAGGTGCAGTGGCTGGACCACTGGTTGAAGGACATGGACAACGGCGCCGACCGGGCGCCAAAGGTGATCCTGTATGTGAAGGGGGTGGACCGCTGGCGGTATGAGGCGGACTGGCCGATCCCCGACGCGAGCACGGCCACGCTGTTCCTGCAGGCCGGGCACAGCGGCACCGCCGGCAGCCTGAACGACGGATCGCTGACGGCGCAGGCTGCCGCCGGGCCACCGGCCACGCTGCCCTACGTGCCCGGCGCCGGACCCGCCCTGCCGGTGCTGCTCAGCGCC
>CAXTDP010000890.1:0-2500 GCA_964242295.1 uncultured Acetobacteraceae bacterium
TGCACCTGGTCGCCTGCGACGGACGCGACCTGCTGCTGCTGACCGGCGGCGGCGCGGACGTGGTGGTCGCGTGGCTGCCAGCACGGGATGCCGGGGCATGAGCGCACGCTGCTGGCCCCTGCTGCTGGCCTGCCTGGCGCTGGTTGCCGCCGCGTTGCTGTTGCCCGACCCAGCCCAGGCGCAGTCGGTCAGCATAGACCTGGGCGCCGCCGGGCAGGCCGGGGCCACGGGACGTCTGGTCCAACTGACCGCGCTAGTCACGCTGCTGTCCCTGGCGCCCAGCTTGCTGGTGATGGGCACCGCCTTCACCCGCATCATCATCGTGCTGTCGCTGTTGCGCAGCGCCATCGGCGCACAGGGCACGCCGCCCAACACGGTGCTGGTCGGGTTGGCGCTGTTCCTGACGTTCTTCGTCATGCAGCCCGCGATGGACCAGGCCTGGACCGCCGGCCTACAGCCCATGACCCAAGGCACGGTGGGCGAGATCGAGGGGCTGAAGCTCGCGGCGGAGCCGTTCCACCGCTTCATGGCCGCAAACGTCAGGGGCGCCGACCTGCAGCTTTTCCTGGACCTGGCCAACATGCCGGCACCCGCCACGCCGGATGAGGCTGGGTGGCGTGCCCTGGTGCCTGCCTTCATGGTGGGTGAGCTGCGCCGCGCATTCGAGATGGGTTTCCTGCTTTACCTGCCGTTCCTGGTCATAGACCTGGTGGTCGGAAGCGTGCTCATGAGCCTGGGCATGATGATGGTATCGCCCAACGCGGTATCGCTGCCGTTCAAGCTGATCTTCTTCGTGCTGGCCGATGGCTGGCGGCTGGTGTCAGGCAGCCTGGTGCAGAGCTTCATGTTGCCCTGACGCCGGAGCAACCCTGGGGAAACCTGGGCGCAGCGGCGCGTTGCCATGGTCCAGCCAACAGGAGCGCCATCGTGAAGCAGCCCCACACCGAAGAGACGATCAAGCATACGGACGACGAGCAGGACACCGGCAACCACAAGAAGCCCGGTGCCGAGGACGCAGGCGGCGCCGACAAGTTCGGCGGCACCCGCAGCGGCGCCGAAACCCTGGAGCCCGGTGGCAGCAAGCACGAGCAGGCGCCCGAGAAGGATGAGCGTGGCCGGCAGTAGGCGCTGACCCGGCCCGGCGCTAGTTGGCTCACGTGCTGGCCACCCGCTCGGCAGGGCCAGCCTGGCCTGCTTAAGGCAGCAGCTCCGCAATGTAGGGTGGCAGGTTGAAGGCGCCGGCATGGATGTCCGGGGTCCAATACCGGGTCTGCCCGAGGATGCCGGCCCTTGCGGCACGGTTCCGGATTTCCTCGGCAGGCACCCGGTCCAAGCCCGCGACCTTTGCGGCGATGCCGAGCGTCATCAGCCCGCCGACATAGGTCGGCACAGCCGCAACGTATGCCGACACAAACCGAAAGGCCTGGGCACGGCGCAGGGTTGTCACCCGCAATTCTTCCGGCTGCATAAAGGGTACGCCGGACTGGTTCACCACCAACCCAGCCGGTGACAGTACCCGGGCACAGTCGGCGTAGAACACCTCAGTGAACAACGCCTCACCCACTCCAACCGGATCAGTGCTGTCCACGATGATGACGTCGTAGGACCCTGGCGCGGCACCAGCGACATGGGCAATTCCATCGCCAACGATCACCTGGGTGCGCGGATCGGTCCAGGCGCCGCCGCCGATGCCGGGCAGGTGTTCACGCGATAAGCGCATCACCTCACCGTCAATCTCGACCATGACGGCTTGTTCGACGCCCCGGTGCTGCAAGACCCGGCGCAGCACACCGCCGTCGCCGGCGCCGATGATGAGTACGCGCCGCGCCGCGCCATGCGCCAGCAGAGGCACATGCGCCAGCATTTCCTGATAGACGAATTCGTCCACCTCGGTAATTTGGATCGCCCCGTCCAGCACCAAGACTTTGCCGTGCGACGCCGTCTCGATCACCTGGATATCCTGGTATTCACTGCGGACCCGGGCCAATTCGCGCACAATGCGAAACCGCTGACCCCAGTCGGGATACAGCGTTTCGTTCAGCCATTCGTTCATGCTGCGACCCCTCCAACAAACGCACAACGCCGCCCCAGCCCTGTAAAGGCCGGTTCAGAACGGCGCTGTGGTTGAATGTTGTTAGGAAACGCGCCCGCGCCGTTGCTCGTCCAGCACAACGCGTTCAGGATTGAACGCCTTTCGCAGGACAGGCACGGCATCATGCGGGTCGCACGCGCCGCACATGAAGATGTCCACCGCAGCGAAGTTCCGCTCCGGCCATGTGTGGATTGAGATGTGGCTTTCCGCCAGCACAACCACGCCCGACACTCCGCCATTTGGCGTGAAGTGATGGAAGTGGCTATGCAGTATCGTTGCCCCTGCACGGATCGCCGCGTCACGCAGTGCCGCGTCAATCAGTGAGGGATCGGCCAAGTTGGTCGCTCCCCAGAGATCAACCAGGAGATGGGTGCCGGCAAACTTCATGCCGTCCCGCTCCACAAAATA
>CAXTDP010000891.1:0-2499 GCA_964242295.1 uncultured Acetobacteraceae bacterium
CCCGCCGCCCTCACGCGGCTGCACGGCCGCCGCGCCGTCCCATTGCGCCCGGGTGATGGCCAGCGTTCCGTCCGCCAGCCCGAAGCCCACGGCATCCCGCCGGTCGAACCAAGCGGCGGCCGTCACCGGCACGCCCATCGTCCAGCGCGTGCCCAGCAGGTCGGCCAAGGGGCTTGGCAAGCCCGGGCGGACGGGGGTGCGGACCTGGCTCATGACGCCGCCCCGCCCTTCAAGGTATCAGCACCGCACGGCCCTGTATCTTTCCGTGGTGCAGGTCCTGCAATGCCTGGTTGGCGTCGGCGAGCCGGTATTCCCGCGTGGACAGCTTGACCAGCCCGCGGTCGGCCAGGGCCATCAGCTCGACAAGCTCGGGGTAGGTGCCGACCAGGTTGCCGACGATGCTCTTTTCCGACGTGATCATGTCTATGGTCGGCAGCTCGATCTTGCCGCCGTAGCCCACGATGTAATAGGCGCCGCCATTGCGGGTCATGGCGATCCCCTTGGCTATCGAGTCGCCCTCGCCGACGAAGTCGATCACCGCCTCCGCGCCGTGTCCGCCAGTGAGCGCCATGACGCTGTCCGACATGCCTTCATCGGCCAGCACCGTATGGTCGGCGCCGCACTGCCTCGCCAGCTCCAGCGCGGCGGCAGAGCGGTCAATCACGATGATCTCGGCCGCGCACAGCGCCCGCAGCACCTGGATGCCGACATGGCCCAGGCCGCCGGCGCCGATGACCGCGGCGAACTGGCCCGGCAGCAGGTGGCGCGACGCCTTCTTGGCGGCGCGGTAGGCGGTCAGCCCCGCATCGGTGTAGGGGGCGACATCCTTCGGCGGCAGCGACTTCGGCAGCTTGATCAGCGACCGTTCGCCGCTGAGCAGATACTCGGCATAGCCGCCATCGGCGTTGATGCCGGGGAAGCGGCTGTCGGCCGAGTGCATGTCGTCGCCGCGGCGGCAGGCCAGGCAATGCCCGCTTGTCACCAGGGGGTGGCAGATCACCGCGTCGCCGACACGGACGCCCTCGACGCCGCGGCCCACGGCCTCGACCCATCCGGCGTTCTCGTGTCCCATGACGTAGGGCAGGGCGATGTCCACCTTGCTGCGCCAGATGCCCTCGACGATGTGCAGGTCGGTGCGGCACACCCCGGCGCCGCCGATGCGGACGATCACGTCCGTCGGATGCCGGATTTCCGGGTCCGGAACGTCCTCGTAGCGGACGAACTCCGTGCCGGTCAGCGTCTCGTTGAATGCGTGCAGCACAGCAGCTCTCACGGCCGGCCCTCCCTGGTTCTGCGACGAGTTTCCGCCGCAGGTTGCTCTTGGCAGCCTCATTGCGACCCGCGTGCCAGAACACTGACCATTGTTTTGCTTGGTCTTTATCGAGCTGCGTAAAGCTGGCGCTCCGTTTCTGAACAGCCCGCCGACGCAACACCGTTCCGTTTCTGAACGCATGAGGGCGACGAACTTCAAGCCCACGTCGAGGTGGCGCGCCCCGCGGCGGTCAGGCTATGGTCGCTGGGCGGCCCGCGTCACCCAGGGGGCATGATGCTGCTATCGGCAGACGACCGGCTCAGCCGGGCGCGTATCGTGCTGGACCACCGCGGCCGGGCCGCGGAGGACCTGCTGCCGCGCGTGATCTCCGAAAGCTGGTCGCGTTGCCTGGCGATTGGGCTTGACCCGAAGCGTCCGCCGCCGGTGCCGGTCCTGGAAGCGCATGGCCTGCAGCGGGCGCGGGAGCAGTCGGCCCTGCTGCGCCGCCTTGCCCTGGGCGAGATGGAAAACCTTTATCAGCAGATCGCCGGCACGAACTTCATGGTCTCGCTGGCCGCCCCGGACGGCATGCTGCTGGACGCCTTGTGCGACAGCAGCTTCGGCGACGCTGCCGGCGCCGCCAGCATCCGGCCCGGTGCGGTCTGGAGCGAGACCCAATGCGGCACCAACGCGATCGGCACTGCGGCACAGACCGGGCAGGCCGTCACCGTGCATGGGGGCGAGCACTTCTTCGGCCGCTACGGCGGGCTGACCTGCACCGCTGTGCCCATACTGGGCGCGGATGGTAGGCCGGCCGGCGTGCTCGACGCGTCGTCCGACTGCCGGTCGCGCCAGCAGCACACGCATGCGCTGGTGTCCATGGCGGCGGCGCAGATCGAGAACGGGCTGTTCCGCGAGTGCCACCGGGGCAGCATCGTCATCGCCTTCCACAGCCGGGTGGAGTTCCTGCATACCTTGAGCGCCGGGCTGCTGGCGGTGGACCCGGACGGGCTGGTGCTGGCCGTCAATGCCCGCGCCGGTTTCCTGCTGCACGGCCTGCCTGCCGTACGTGGCACCGCGTTCGAGGCGCTGTTCCGCACCAGCCTGGCAAACCTGCTCGACGGCGGGCGCGACGGGGACCGGCAGCGCCTGGAGGATCGGGTCGGCAGCGTGTTCGCCGCCCGGCTGGAACCCCTGCCGCGCCTGCGCGTGCCCCTGGCCGCGCGGCCTGCCCCGCCGCCCGCGTC
>CAXTDP010000892.1:0-2488 GCA_964242295.1 uncultured Acetobacteraceae bacterium
TCAGGCAGGTCCGGCGCGGCGGCGACATCGGATCACCCCGCCCGATGGTGCTCGGCTCGGCGCCACGCCCGTCGCCCGCCACGCGGCCACGATTGCGCCGTGCCCCGCCGCTCGCGCCTCCGACGCCGCAAGCAACAGTCGTTCCCGCCCGTCCAGGTGCGGCGACAGGGACAAGAACCGGGCACGGATCGGGGCAGGGTCAATCATCTCAACACATCAAAGCGTCACCACCCCATTAGGAATCCTTCTACTCAAACCGCTTCCACACATCTTTGTAGGCCCATGGCGCCTCAGGCAACCGCTGCCATCCCCGCGTCAGCGAGGGGCAAGACCTCGGAAAGCCCTTCAGGTTATTTCGTTGACGGATATGTTGCGATATCGTATCTATAGAAACGAAGTAGGAGGCAGTTATGGGAGCACCTTCGAGCGGGAAGACGGCGACCCGGGCGCTGGTTTCGATAACGGCCACGCCGGACCGTCAGTTTCAACTGACACCGCCCAGCTTGCTGACGGGCGACACCGGCTACCGTCCCCGCATCAACCTCGTGCCGTCTCTCAGTCTGGGCGGCGCGCCCGCGTCAGCATCGGCCGGCGCCTTGCCTCCGTATGTCCCGTCTTCCGGTGGGGCGTCCACCAGCGGCGCGCGCGCCGAGCCGGACCCCTCCGCCAGTTCCGCGGCGGCGCAGCCTTCCGGATGGCAGGTGCTGGCCCAGGCCGTCGCGCAGATCAACTACGCCAATTGGAGCTTTACGCGCGGCGCAACGGCACCCCTGGCTGCGACCACTCTGCAGTTCAACCTGCTATTCAGTGGCTTTGGTAACAAGTTCCAGGTCGGCGAATACCTGTCAGGCTCCGGGACGTTCAACAGCGATGCCTTGGGCCGCGTTTACAGCCTGTCCTGGGGCGTCCTGCTCGGCGGCAACGACCTGCTGGTACGCGGGCCGTTGTCATTCATCAACCCGCAACTCCAGGCCGGCTTGAATTTCACAAACCTCGGCCGCCCCGACGCGAGCCCGCAGTTCGCCGCCAATCTCAGCAACTTCGTCAATGTTTCGGCCCAAGGCAGCGCGCTGACCGTGGGCGTCGGCGGGCAGGTCGGCTACGCCTACGACTTCGCCGCCAACATGAGCGCGTTCAGCGCCTCCCTGCTGCTGCAATTCCAACTGCAAAAGAGCCTCGGCTCGCCGTAGCGGCGCATCGCCCTGGCCGACCGTGCTCCTCGTGCCGGTGCTGGCTGACCAGGCCAGCATCACATTCGCTCATGAGCATCCGAACGAATACATCGTCGAAGCGCCACGATGTAAAACAATCGCATATTCCGCTGGTATCGGGCTATTGAGATTTCTAGATGCTTTTATGACGGGCAGCGTTCTTTCTTCATAACGGCTCATTACCAGGGTCATGTCATGGAGGCCTCGACCGCATCCGCGTCGAACACGGCCTCATGGCCATCCCGCACCCGGGTCGCACCTGTCGGCAACCAGGTGTTCCAGCCCAGCCGCGCCATGCCTCCGACTTGCAGAGCGGGAACCGCGTCGGCGGCCAGCACCGGGTTGATGGCAAAGCCGGTCTCGAACCCCAGGAAGGCGCGCACCAGGGACACCAGGCGGGTCAGCGCGGGGCTGCCGGGCAGCAGCGCCTCGAACGCGGCGCGGTTCAGCGGGCCGATCCGCAGCACCACCCCGGCCTGCGCGTCCCACGCCCGCACGCCGACCGCAGCATCCACGCCCAACTGGCAGAACTGTCCCGCCAGCCGGCTGCGAGGCAGCGCCGTCCGCTGCTCCGGCGGCAGGGCCAGCCAGGCGCCGGTGAACTGCACCACCTGCACCGGGCGACCGCACCAGTCGGACACCAGGGCCTGCAGCCGGTCGGCGGAGCGCGGACGCATCGCGAAAAAGCCGGCGTAGTGGCACAGCGGCTCCGTCCCGGCCTGCAGCCGGTCGGCCATGCCGCCGGTCGCGTAGCCCGTCAGCGCCAGCAGCGCCGCCGTCACCGGGTCCCGCACCGGCCCGGGCGGCAGGGCGGCAAGGTCGGCGGCGCGGTGCAGGCGATATTTGGTGCCGGCGCGGGCGAAGTGTCCGGCCATCCGATGCGACAGCATGTCCAGGAAGTCGTGCAGGGCGCGCGAACGGTTGCGAAGGGTGGTGTTCAGCATTTCGGTGTAGCCCCGCGGCAGCACCCCGGTGGCACCCACCAGACCCATGACGGACACGGTGACCTGCGGCGGCGTCCCGGGTGCGCCCGGGGCGATGGACAGCACGTCGGCGGGTGGCTGCGCCAAGCTCGGCACCGAGCGGAAGCGCAACACCTCTGCCGGGTCCTGGTGCCGGGCGGCGTGCTGCAACAGGCGCACCGCGGCATCGAAGCCGAACCGGCGCGGCTGCCGCATCAGCCGCGCGAGCGGTGACGCATCCGCAACGGCCCGCTTCCGATCCGCCGTGGCCCGATCCGCCCCAGGCCGATCCGCCCCAGGCCGATCCGCCCCAGG
>CAXTDP010000893.1:0-2481 GCA_964242295.1 uncultured Acetobacteraceae bacterium
GATGTTTCAGATGCAGCGTCCAGGGCCAACCGCATTGTCGGCTTGTTCAAGCCCGAGCTCTCGAACGACCCCGGTAAACCTCGAGGCTCACTGGTGCACCTTCGGGCTGCCGGGTGCTGTCTTGGAGATTGGGATATCATCTGGCGGCCCGAGTGCCTGCCGTGACGGCCCAGGTGGCTCGCCGCTTGACGGCCCATAAGAGACCAGCCGCACGGCAGGTGCCGGGAGACCAGGACGGACCACAGGGTGATGCGCCAGTGCTTGCCAGCCAGAGCGCCTGTCAGTGAGCGATCCGCACGATCTCCCAGCCCGGGCGAGACGACTGCAACCCGAGGAGGCCAGCACATGCCATATCACGGAGGTTTGGATTGGGGGGGAGCCGCCCATGCCGTCTGCGTCGCCGATACGACGGGTCGGATCGTCGCCCGCATCGAGGCCCGCCACGATGCGGGCGGTCTCGCCGACATGCTGGCCCGGCTCAAGCGCGTGGCGCCGCCGGCCGAACTGCCGGTCGTCATCGAGCGTCCGTCCGGCCTGATCGTCGATGCCCTGGTCGCGGCCGGGCATCCGGTGATCCCGATCCACCCCAACGTGGTCAAGGCCTGCCGCCCTCGCTACCGCGCCGCTGGCGGCAAGTCCGACCCGGGCGACGCCTACATGCTTGCCGACATCCTGCGCACCGACGGCCATCGCTTCCGCCCGCTCACGCCGTTGTCGGGCGACATCCGCGCCCTGCGCGCCCTCGTTCGCGCCCGCGACGACCTGGTCGGCCAACGAGTGACGCTGGCCAACCAGCTTCGCAGCCTGCTCGAGGGTTTCTGGCCCGGTGCTGCCGCCGTGTTCGCTGCCATCGACAGCCCGATCGCGCTCGCCTTTGTCAGCCGCTACCCGACGCCGGACAGCGCCAGCCGCTTGGGCGAGAAGCGCATGGGCAGCTTCATGGCCCAGCACGCCTACTCCGGACGCCGGACGCCGGTCGAGCTGCTGGCCCGGCTGCGTGCTGCCCCCACGGGCCTGGCCAGCAACGCCGAGGCCAAGGCCAAGGGCGAGGTCGTCCGCGCCCTGGCCAGCCTGCTCGAGCGCCTGGTGGGCGAGATCGCCAAGCTGTCGTCGCGGGTCGAGTGCGCCGTAGCCGAGCTGCCGGACGGCAAGATCGTCATGTCGTTCCCGCGCACCGGGCGCATCAATGCCGCCCAGATCCTCGCCGAACTGGGCGACGTGCGCGAACGCTTTCCCACCGAGGATCAGCTTGCCGCCGAGGCCGGTGTGGCTCCAGTCACACACGCTTCGGGCAAGAGCCGCGGCGTGGTGTTCCGATGGGCGTGCAACAAGATCCTGCGCCAGGCCATCACTTGCTTTGCGGACAACGCGCGCCATGCCTCCGACTGGGCCGCCGACATCTACGCCCGCGCCAGGCAGAGGGGGTGCAAGCACGCTCACGCCGTCCGCATCCTGGCGCGGGCCTGGGTGCGCGTGCTTTGGCGCGCCTGGCAGGACGGCACCGGTTACGATCCCGCCAAGCACAAGGCTGCGGCCCGTGTCGCCTGACCCAAACAGTGTTCCTTGGTTCGGCCGGAAAGGTCGTTCCTTCGTCCCGGCCACATAACCCCACGCCGGGGCGGCGCGGCCGGGGTCAAGGATCGCCAAAGGCGACCGGCGGCTTCGCCGGCGCGAAGCGTCCTTGAGGCCGGGCGCGGCGACACGGCAAGCTTTAAACGCCAAGGACGTTGACACAGGGTGTCTCTTATTGGGTTCCGGGGTGGTGGTGTCGGGCTCGTGGCACGGGGCTGAGGACGGCTGGTGCGAAGACGGGATCGGGAGTAGCTGACCGGCTCGCGCGAGGAGCTTGCGTCATGGCTGTATCCGACCTGGTCAACCTTTCGGGTCTGATGGACGATGCGAAGTGTTTCGCCTTTGTGCGCCAGCGCCGCTGGCCGGACGGCATCCGGTGCCCTGCCTGCGACAACGATGCAGTGATCCGCGACGGCCACGACGACACGCAGCCCTGCCGGCAGCGCTACCGGTACAAGACATGTTCGGGGCGTTTCGACGACCTGACCGGAACGGTGCTGGCCGGGCACCACCAGCCGCTGCGGGTGTGGGTGCTGTGCCTGTATTTCATGGGTCTGAACCTCTCGAACCGGCAGATCGCCCTGGAGCTGGGCCTGGATGGCTCGGACATGCAGGCGATGACGGAACAGCTGCGCCACGGGCTGGTCGCCAAGACGCCGGCGGTGGAACTGATGGGCGAAGTCGAAATCGACGAAGTTTACGTCGTGGCCGGCCATAAAGGGCAGCCGAAGGAAGTGGCCAAAAGGGGCGGCTCGGACGGTGCCGCAAGCTGGCAGGCGCGCCGGGCCGCGGCACGCTGGAAAAGGACAAGCCGCCCATCCTCGGCCTGATCCAGCGCGGCGGCCAAGTCGTGTTGCATATGCTGGCCAACGTGCAGCAGGCCACGATCAAGCCGATCATCACCGCCGC
>CAXTDP010000894.1:0-2481 GCA_964242295.1 uncultured Acetobacteraceae bacterium
CGGGCGGCGCGGACCGGGGCAGCCTGGCGCTGGACGGTGCCGCCGCACGGCAGGGCCGCCGTTACGTGCCGCTATACGAGGCCAAGATGGTCCACCAGTTCGACCACCGCTGGGCCACCTATGACGGCGCCGAGGCCCGCGTCGCCACCGAGGCCGAACACCGCAACCCCGGCTTCGAGCCGACGCCACGCTACTGGCTCCCCTATGAGGAGATGCCCGCTTCGGTGCGAGACCGCGGCTGGCTGCTCGGCTGGCGCGACATCTGCCGCGCGACGGACGAGCGGACGTTGATTGCAGGCCTCGTTCCTACTGTTGGCTACGGACACAAATTCCTTTTGATGCAGCCTTTGCAACCGGCGGACCTGTGCGCCGCCTTATACGGGTCTCTCAACTCGTTGGCATGTGACTACGTGACCCGGCAGAAGCTTGGTGGCACATCCTTTACATATTCGGTCATGCGGCAGATTGCCGTCCTCCCGCCCTCCGCCTACTCCCCCGCTGCCCTAGCCTTCATCGTCCCGCGCGTGCTGGAATTGACCTACACCAGCCACAGCCTCGCCCCTTTCGCGCGCGACCTCGGCCACGCCGGGCCGCCCTTCGCGTGGGACGAGGCCCGCCGTGCCGCGCTGCGCGCCGAGCTGGACGCCTGGTACGCCCGCGCCTACGGCCTGACCCGGGACGAGCTGCGCTACGTGCTCGACCCCGCCGACACTCATGGCTCCACCTACCCTAGCGAGACCTTCCGCGTGCTGCGGGAGAAGGAGATTGCCCACCATGGCGAGTACCGCACCTGCCGCCTGGTGCTGGACGCCTGGGACCGCCTGGATGACAGCAGCCGGTGACGCCAGCCAACGTGCCTCCGGCATCATCCCCCGCCCCACCCGAAGACCCGCCCGGCTTCATCGTCACCACGGAGGCGCAGAAGGCCGCGTTCGCCCGCGGCTTCCGGCTGGAGCGCGGTGTGGATGGCCCCTGGCTACGCTACGCCTCCACGACGGCGCCGGGCGAGGTCTGGCTGGCCGGGCGCCCGCCAACGGGACCGTGGTGGCTTGCGGTGTCCCACACCGGCGTCGCCGCCGAGCTTGGCCCTGCTGCTCCTGTGCCTGGCCCCGGTGCCGCCCGCTTCAGCTACGCCGCCCTTCCGGCGCTGTATGCTGCCCTGGACCGGGCCTACCGCCTCGCCCGCAGCCTGCCCACCCTGCCCCTGGCCGCCTTCCAGCAGCAGGCCGCCGGGCTGCCCCGCACCACCGAGGCCGAGCGCCTGACGGTGCAGCGCATCGGCCAGGGCGTGTTCCGTCAAGCCTTGCTGGACTACTGGGGCGGGCGCTGCCCCTTGACCGGCATCACCGACCCGGCGCTGCTCCGCGCCTCTCACATCGTCCCCTGGGCCGCCTGCCGGAACGACGCCCAGCGCCTGGACGTCCATAATGGCCTTCTGCTGTCCGCCCTGTGGGACGCCGCCTTCGATGCGGGACTGTTGAGCTTCGGGGATGACGGCACGCCTCTGCTGGCGCCGGGCTTGTCCGTCGCGGCTGTTGCGACGCTGACGCAGGGCGTGCCGGCCGGCATCCCAGCGGGCAGCCCGGTCCTGGCTGGCCTGCTGCCGGCACACCTGATGAACCTGCGGGACCACCGGGCGCGGCACTGCTTCTCCGATGGAGGTGGGGCCAAGCCGCTCAAGGGGACGCATGGTCCGGTCAACGAAATTTCCATGAACGCCGCCGGAGCCGAACCCAAATGACCGAGCCTGCTGCCGGCGACCACCTGGTTTCAAGCCGCGGCTTCTACACCCACCACGGCCTGTATATTGGGAATGGACAGGTGATTCATTACGCAGGTTTTGCGAACGATTGGAAGCCCGGCAAGGTGGAGCAGATAGATCTTGTCGGCTTTGAGGTCGGGCAAGGTTCATATATTCGGAAATATAAAAGCCGGGCTTTCACGCCCGAGCGGAGTGTCGCGCGCGCCAGCCAGCGGATTGGCGAAGACTTCTACTGTCTGATGTCGAACAACTGCGAGCACTTCGTCGTTTGGTGCATCACTGGCGGCCATGACAGTTTCCAGGTCGTGCGCGGCGCTTCTACGGCGAACGTGCTTGTCGCTGGCGTTGGTGGCGTTGGGGCCATCTTGGGCGTTGCCGAGGTCGGCGTCGTCGCGGGGTTGTCAGGCTCTGGCATCATGAGCGGGCTTGCCTCCATCGGAGGTCTGGTGGGCGGCGGGGCAGTCGCAGGAATCGGCGTTGCGGCGGCCCTTCCGGCCGCGGCCTCTATCTTTGTCATGAACAGGACGGTGCTGAAGGACAATCCTGGCCTTGCCATCGGTGAGCGAGACGCAAGGAGCGTCGGACGGATCGCAACAGGCGTCGGCGCTGCCGGTGGCGCGGCGGGCGGAGTGCTGGCCATCGGCGCGATGGGCACCGTCGCCGGATTCAGCGGCGCCGGGATCGCGTCGGGGCTGGCGGCCATCGGCTCGGCCACGGGC
>CAXTDP010000895.1:0-1533 GCA_964242295.1 uncultured Acetobacteraceae bacterium
TGGCCGGCGTGGAGGCGCTGCAGCCGCTGCTGGCCGGCGGCGGCCCGGCCATCCTGTTCAGCGGCCACATCGGCAACTGGGAGGCGCTTCCGGTGGCCGCCGCCGCCGCCGGCGTGCCGTTCCACAGCATGTATCGCACCATCGAGAACCCGGAGATTGATGCGCTGCTGCTGGACCTGCGCCGTCGGGCCATGCGTTACGATGTCGGGATGTTTCCAAAAGGCGCAGCCGGTGCCATGCAGGCGATGAAGCACCTGCGGGGAGGCGGACGCCTGGGGATGCTGATGGACCAGAAGATGAATGACGGCATCCCCGCCCGCTTCTTCGGTTTGCCGGTGATGACCGCTCCGGCCCTTGCGGTCCTGGCGCTGCGGCTGCGCTGCCCGGTGATCCCCGGATGGGTCGAGCGGATCGGCCCGGCGCGGTTCCGCGTGACGTGCGAACCGGCGATGACCCTGCCGGACAGCGGCGACCGCGATGCCGACATCGCCGCGCTGACCCAGGCGATGAACGACCGGCTGGAAGCCTGGATCAGGCACAAGCCTGAGGGATGGCTCTGGCTGCACCGCCGCTGGCCAAGGGACGTGGCGGCCTACTCTCCTTCTTCCTGTGGGAAAGGGCCGGGGTGAGGGAGGCCGCCCTCACGCCCTTCGATCCAAGCAGGACCGGCCGCATCCGGGGCATGGCGCTGCATGACGCAGCGGCTTGCGCGTGCCGGTTCAGCTTCAGAGGCCAGGTGGTTGCGATGTATGCCCAGGTCTTGGGTGCGGCCAGCCTGCGCCGCATGGCTTGTGGCCTTTGGCCTGCACAGCCATGCCAACTGGCCGCCTCATCTGGGCGCCTTCCGACAGGAGGGGGAGGAGCGCTACTTCGCCGGCGTCCTGCCGCCGCCCGAGTTCAGGATCACGTCGCGCACGCCGCTGGCCGCCTCCGTTGCCACCACGACCGCCACATCGCCCCAGTAGCTGTCTAGGCTGCCCGGCGGCACCTCGTTCAGTTGCACCACCCGTCCGCGCTCCGCTGCTGCCTCGTCGCCGTTCGCCACCACCCATTGCAGCTCGATCCGCAGGGCGCCCTTGGCGCCGGTCGCGGTCTTGACCTCGCCGCGCACGGCGAAGTCGGCGCCGCGCGGGGTGTCCTGCACCACCAGGCCCAGCCCGGTGAGCTTCGTCTGCATCTGCGTCGCCAGGCTGGTGTTGCCATCGCCCGGCGCGCCGGTGACGCCGGCGAAGTAAACCCGGGACGGCCGGTTCATCAGGCTGTTGGGGTCGCTGAGCTGCCGTGCGGCCTCGATCTTCTGCAGCAGGGACGCGACGCCCGGCGCGGCTTGCACGGCGGCGGCCTTTAGCACCGCCGGGTTGCCGCCGGCCCAGTCGGCGGCAGCCACCGGGGCGCCCTCGGAGAAGCCCTGCGCCACCCCGGCCGGGTTTTGCACGGTGTAGATCGGCACGACGTCGCGCCCGCGCACTTCGGCGGACAGGGTCAGCGACCACTCGCCGCGGCGGGCGCTGGGGCTGGCCGCGGCGGGGATTT
>CAXTDP010000895.1:1543-2479 GCA_964242295.1 uncultured Acetobacteraceae bacterium
GGACAGGCGGGACGGCGGCGGCTGCGACAAGCGGGATGCCAGGCCGCCCGGCCGTCCCAGGAAGGGCTGCGGCAAGTCGCCGCATCCCGGCAACGCCAGCAGGGCAGCCAAGACGAGCGATGGCAGGATGCCGCGGCGCGTCCGTCCGGCCATCCGGCGCAGCGGCGGCGGCGGCCTAGAACGAGCCAATGCAGCTCACCAGGCCGACCAGCGCGAACATGACGAAAAACAGGAAAACATACGGCCCCATGCTGAGTCCTTCCAAGGGTGGTTTGCTCTGACCCTTACGCGATCATGACGCCATTGCGAGGTGACGCGGCGCCCGGGGTCGGTCGGCCTGGGCTGGCGGCCCTGGGCCGCCATGCCGCAAGCGGCTCGCGATGACGGTGCAGGGCCGTTGATGCTATAGGGTGACGGCGGACATCTGGTGCCCGATCGGGCCGCCGCCTGCCAGGGTGCGGCGGCGATGGCTGAAGAAGCGCCCGGGATCGGCGGCGGTGTCGGCCGGCAGCAGGTCCACTCGGCCCAGCCCGGTCAGGCGCATGGCGCAGTAGCCGGCTAGGTCGAACTGCCAATGGCCCGGCCTGGTTCCGTCCGCGAAGAACCGGGCGGCGTCCGGGCGCTCTGCCAGCACGGCGTCGCGCAGGTCGGCGCCAACCTCGTAGGAGGGCTGGCGGATGCAGGGGCCGATTGCCGCGGCGATGCGTGCGGGGTTGGCTCCGAGGGTGGTCATGGCGGCGATGGTTGCCTCCAGCACGCCGGCGACGGCGCCGCGCCAGCCGGCGTGGACTGCGCCGATCACGCCGGTCGGCACGGCGCGGCCCGGGCTGCCTGCGGACGCACCCGGTTTCCCTCTGCGGAGAAACCAGGTGTTGACGGTCACTCCACCGACCCTGCCGCTGTCGGCGGCGGGCAGCACGGCAGACATCAATTTTA
>CAXTDP010000896.1:0-2478 GCA_964242295.1 uncultured Acetobacteraceae bacterium
CGAAGCACAATGTCCAGCTCGGCTTTGCGAGCCAGCGGCTCCGCGACATGAGCCCGGCCATCATCAGCCAATCCACCGGACGCTTCGTGCTGAAAGCCGGCGACGTCGAGGAGGCGGAGGAGATCATCCAGCGTTTCGGTCTGGGCGAGGCCAGCGCCAACAATGTGCGCCACACGTTGAGCGGCCCTGGCCCGGGAGGCGCTCCCTTCCTGGCACAGTTCACCGTGGACGCTGACAAGTGGGAGCAGCTGCTCGTCAACTCGCTCGGTCCGGTGGAGTTATGGGCGCTGAGCACAACGCCTGGCGATAGCGCGCTGCGCAACCGCCTCTACGGTCGGCTCGGCTTCAGCGAGGCGCTGCGTCGCCTGTCCAGGGTGTTCCCCTTCGGCTCCGCCGAGAAGGAGATCGCCCAGCGCAAGGACGATCGCCTGAAGCGCGGCGAAAAGGAGGAGGGCGCCGCAGTCGGCGTGCTCGACGAGCTTGCCAACGAGCTGACCAACGGCACAGGCCTGGGCATCGTGCTGCGCGATATCGACATGCGGCGTGAAGCGGCGAACGATCCGTTGAGTTACCAGGCGGCGGCAAGGGCAGCCGAGTAATGCGCTGCAGCCTGTGTTCACACTGAACACAGGCTGCAGAGTCGGCTCAGGGTGGATTTCGTTGAAAAAGGCTTGCTTGGGTTTTGGGTGAAAAGCGTCAGCGTACGCGATAACTGATGTTCGCGGCTTCCTTTCAGGCCGTTGAGGCTGCGGGCTCGCTGATCGGGAACAGTTTGGCCAGTCTGCGGAGGTTTTGAGCGGTTGCGGCGAGGTGGAACTCGTCTCGAGCACCGCATGGACCTCGTAGTCGCAGCCGGTCGAGGCGCAGGATGCGCTTGAGATGGGCGAACAGCATCTCGACCTTCTTCCGCTCACGCCGTGAAACCACATAGGCATCGGTCTGGGCGATGTCGCGAGCCATGTCCCGGGCGCCCTCGTGGATGGAGCGTAGGATCTTGCGGGCGTCGTGCTTGGGGCAGCAGCGTTCCTTCAGCGCACAGGACCCGCAATCCTGCTTCGTGGCCCGGTAGCGCATGAGGCCTTCGGCATCGACGCCCGTCCGCGGCTGCTGGAACTGCCGCCGGTAGTGCATCAGCTCCTTGCCAGCAGGGCAGACGTAGAGATCGCGTTCGTGATCGTAGGTGAAGTCGGAACGGCTGAACGTGCCGTCCTTGCGGGTCGACTTGTCGAACACCGGGATGTGCGGCTCGATGCCCTGCTCGTGCACCAGCCAGGCCAGCATGGCCGCAGAACCGTAGCCGGTGTCGGCAACGAGGCGCTCGGGCTGTAGGCCGAACCGGTCGGCCGTACGGGTCAGCATGGTCTGTGCAGCGCCCACCTCGGCCTGGCGCCCGACCGTGGTGGCCTCGACGTCCACGATGACGGCGTGCTCGACGTCGATCAGGTAGTTGTCGCAGTAGGCAAAGCAGGCGGGTCCACCAGTTGCAGCCGTCCAGCGCGCGGCGGGGTCGGTCGGCGAGATGAACTTGGGTGCAACCTCCGTCGTGCCGCCGAACGCGACCTCATCCAGCACGGCGAGGTATT
The DNA here is from genome assembly GCA_964242295.1 of uncultured Acetobacteraceae bacterium. Taxonomy (GTDB): domain Bacteria; phylum Pseudomonadota; class Alphaproteobacteria; order Acetobacterales; family Acetobacteraceae; genus DASWOJ01. The sequence continues at coordinate 1,584 of CAXTDP010000896.1, forward strand.
CGCTCACGGCACGGGTGGTCTCCTGACGATCGAGCTCCTCACGATTGGCGATGCCCTTTTGCCGGTGAGCGTCGGCCCGGATCATGCTGGCATCCACCGCGAAGCCCTGACCGCCGACGATACCCTCGGCCATGCAGCGTCGGACAGTGGCCTCGAATAGCCGGCGCAGCAGATCGCTGTCGCGAAAGCGGCCATGCCGGTTCTTGCTGAAGGTCGAGTGGTCCGGCACCGGGTCAGTCAGGCCGAGGCGGCAGAACCAGCGGTAAGCGAGGTTGAGATGGACCTCCTCGCACAGCCGCCGCTCGGAGCGGATCCCGCAGCAGTAGCCGATCAGCAGCATGCGGATCATAAGCTCGGGATCGATCGAAGGGCGGCCGATGGCGCTGTAGTAAGGTGCGAGTTCGCGACGGATGCCGGTCAGCTCGACGAAGCGGTCGATGGAACGCAGCAGGTGATCGGCCGGCACATGGTCATCGAGGTCGAAGCCGTAGAAAAACGCTTCCTGCCGGATTGCTCGCTCGCCCATCATGGCCGTGAACCCCGTTGCTTGCCCTGACTAATGAATCAGTGTGGGCGCCCAACTACAACGGCCTTTTTCAACGGAATCGGTTGCCAGTGGCCGCCTCGGATCAGTGTTGCCGCGTGCTGATCCCATCATGCTCGTCAGGGAGGGTGGCCAAGGGACAGTGATCATGCCCGCCAGCCTGAACATCGCGCAGCAGCGACCTGAGCTCGTAAATCGCGAGTTCTCTCGCCCGCCCGGTTTCGCGAAGGGCCGCCTGCACTTCCTGCTTGGGCGCGCCGAGGAGGTCCGCCTCCAGCGCGTCCAGCAACGCGGTCAGCGCCGATGGCGTGTCCCACGGCCTGGTCATGGCCAGACCCACGCCAGCCCGTG
>CAXTDP010000897.1:0-2475 GCA_964242295.1 uncultured Acetobacteraceae bacterium
GCCGCCGCACGGTCTCCGCCGAACCGGGCGCACAAGCTGTCGGCGAGGCTGGCGGCGCGACCGGCGTCCACGTCGCTGATGGCCAACCGGCCCACGCCGAGCGTCAGCAGCGCATGGGCCACCGCAGCCCCGGCTCCGCCCGCGCCAAGCTGTACCACGCGGTCCCGGGGGGCGTCCGCCATGTTGCGGCGGAACGCCTCGGCGAAGCCCCACCAGTCCGTATTCTCCCCCCGGCGCCGGCCGTCGCGCAGCACCACGGTGTTCACGGCGCCCAACGCCTGCGCGTCCGGCGACAGCTCGTCGAGCAGCGGCACCACGGCCTGCTTGCAGGGATGGGTGATGTTCAGCCCGGCAAAGCCCATCCGTTCCGCCGCCAGCAGCAGGTCCGGCAAGGCGTCGGCACCAAGCCCGAGCCGGTCGAGGTTGATGTTCTGGTAGGTGTAGCGGAGGCCCTGCTCGTCGCCTTCACGCTCGTGCATCGGCGGCGTGCGCGACGCGCCGATGCCGGACCCGATCAGGCCGGCGAGGAAGGACGACCTGCTCATGGCACCGATCCCGTATGGCAGGCGGCCAAGCAGCTTGAGCCGGGTCCGGCCAGAATGCAGTCAGCGTGTTCCATCCCGTGCGTTTCCCCCAGGGGCGGTGTTCCGCGATGGCGGTGTGATCCCGCCTGAACCTGCCGCAATGGATCGGATCTATGGACTAACCGGTTAATCCGTGTCAATCGTGCAGGGCCTTGGCGTGCCCGCCGTATACCTGCGTCCGGCGTTGGAGGTTGTGGAATGGCTAGCGACAGCACTGCAGCCGCCGATGCCAGGCGGCGGCCCGATCCCGAACGGACGCGGCAGGCCATCTTGGTAGCAGCGCGCGACGAGTTCGCGGCTCACGGCCTCAGCGGCGCCCGCGTGGATGCCATCGCCGCCCGGACCAACACCGTGAAGCGCATGATCTACTACTACTTCGGCAGCAAGGTGGGGCTGTATCTGGCCGTGCTGGAAGCGGCCTACGCCGACATCCGCCGGTTCGAGCAGGGGCTTGGCCTGGACCGCCTGCCGCCCGTGGAGGCGATACGCCGCCTGATCGAGTTCACGTTCGACTACGAGGAAGCCCATCCGGAGTTCATCCGCCTGGTGTCCATCGAGAACATCCACAACGGCAGGCACATCGCAGCGTCCCAAACGATCCAGGCGGTGAACAGCCCGGTGATCGCAACGCTGGCCCAGGTGCTGGACCGCGGCAAGCGGGAGGGCGTGTTCCGGTTCGACGCCGAGCCGACCGATGTCCACATGCTGATCAGCGCCGTTTGCTTCTTCAGGGTGTCGAACCGGCACAGCTTCGGCGTGCTGTTCGGCTGCGACCTGTTGGACCCGGCCGTGCGTGCGCGTCACAAAGCGATGCTTGTGGACGCCGTGCTGCACTTGCTCACAGCGGCGGACGGAAGAAGCAAGGCGGAAGCGGCCTGATATGGCCGGGCCTAAACGCTTGCCCCAGCCGTTGCCCGGCGCTATGGGCGAAGTGGCTATACAGGATCAATCAACTGGAATGGGCCGCCTAGGCGGGCAAGGCCCACGGTGGAGGGAACGGCCGGCGCGGCAGCTTGTGCAGGCCGGGCGCCAGGCGTTCCCTTGTCCCACCCGGCGAGAAGGAGAACGGCATGGCAGTCAATAAAGTATATCCCGACGCGGCGGCGGCCCTCGCAGGCGCGCTGCGGGACGGCATGACCATCATGTCCGGCGGCTTCGGCCTGTGCGGCATCCCCGGCGTGCTGATCGCCGCCATACGCGACAGCGGCGTCAAGGACCTGACCATCATCAGCAACAACGCCGGCGTGGACGGCGCCGGCCTGGGCCTGCTGCTGGAAACCCGCCAGGTCCGCAAGATGATCTCCTCCTATGTCGGCGAGAACAAGGAGTTCATGCGCCAGTATCTCGCGAGCGAGTTGGAGATCGAGTTCAACCCGCAGGGAACCCTGGCCGAGCGCATCCGTGCCGGCGGCGCGGGCATCCCGGCCTTCTTCACCCGCACTGGCGTCGGCACCGCCATCGCCGAGGGCAAGCCGGAGCAGGTGTTCGACGGCAAGCCCTACATCATGGAGCGCGGCCTGTTCGCTGACCTCGCCATCGTCCACGCTTGGCGCGGCGACACCGAGGGCAACCTGGTTTACCGGATGACGGCGCGCAACTTCAACCCGATGATGGCCACCGCCGCCCACCTGACGGTGGCCGAGGTCGAGGAGCTGGTGCCGGCTGGCGAGCTGGACGGCGACCACGTCGTAACGCCGGGCATCTTCGTGCAGCGCATGGTCCACGTGCCCGGCGCCGAGAAGCGCATCGAGCAGCGCACCACCCGCAAGCACCTGCAGGAGGCATAAAGATGGCCTGGACCCGCGACGAGATGGCCGCCCGCGCGGCGCGAGAGCTGCGCGACGGCATGTATGTGAACCTGGGGATTGGCATTCCGACCCTGGTGGCCAAC
>CAXTDP010000898.1:0-2470 GCA_964242295.1 uncultured Acetobacteraceae bacterium
CGCCCCGTACTGGCTCGCCGTGCTCGGTTTTGCCATCGTGGGCGTCGGCTACGCCAACCTGGTGCCAATCCTGTTCAGCGCCGGTGCCAAGCGGGCCGGCGCCAGTGGAATCGCCGCCGTGTCCATGCTGGGGTATGCCGGGTTCGTCATCGGGCCGCCGTGCATCGGCGCGCTGTCCGCCGTGTCGGGCAGCCTGCCGCTGGCGCTGGCTCCGGTGGCAGCATTCGGCCTGATGATCGCACTGGGCGCCGGGGCAGTCGGGCCGAGCCGGTGATGGCCTGGCTCCCCGGCCTGCAAGCCTGGCTGCCCGGCGCCGGCATCATGCTCGCGGCGGTGCTGGCCGCGCTGCTGGCCCATTGGCTTTCGGTGCGCATCGTCCCGCACGTGCCGGTGCCCGGCCGGGCCCGAGGCTTCGTGCGAACGTTCATCGCGGCCACGACGGGTCCGAGCCGGCTTGCCGTGGTCCTCGGCGCCCTGTGGGCCTCCCTGCCGTGGGTCAGCTTCCCGGCTGCGGTCTCATACGGCATCGGCCGCACGCTGGCCGTCGGCCTGGTGGTGCTGGCCGGGTGGAGCGCCGCGCGGGCCATCGAGATCGCGGCGACATTATACTTGCAGCGCTTCCGCATTGACGTGGACGACAACCTGCTGGCGCGCAAGCATCTCACCCAGGTGCGCATCCTCAAGCGCGCGGGCGACGTGCTGATCGGCCTTGTCACCACCGCAACCGCACTGATGACCCTGGATTCCGTGCGGGCCTATGGCGTCAGCCTGTTTGCTTCCGCCGGCGCTGCCAGCCTCGTGATCGGCCTTGCCGCACGGCCGTTGCTCGCCAACCTGATCGCCGGGGTGCAGATCGCCGTGACGCAGCCGATCCGGCTGGAGGACGCCGTCATCGTCGAGGGCGAGTGGGGCTGGGTGGAGGAGATCACCGGCACCTACGTCGTCGTACGGCTATGGGACTGGCGCCGGATGATCCTGCCGCTGTCCTACTTCCTGGAGAAGCCGTTCCAGAACTGGACGCGCGAAACGGCCTCGCTGATCGGGTCGGTGTTCGTGCACGTGGACTACTCCGTGCCGTTCGAGGCGGTTCGCGAGGAGCTGACGAAGATCGCCCGGGCCAGCCCACTTTGGGACGGACGGGTGGTGAACCTGCAGGTGAGCGACGCCACGGAGCGGACCGTGCAGTTGCGCGCCCTGGTGAGCGCGCGCAACGCGCCGCAAACCTGGGATCTCCGCTGCGAGGTGCGGGAGAAGCTGATCGCCTACCTGCAGCGCGAGCACCCGCAGGCGCTGCCGACGGTGCGGGTGGATTTACGTTCGGGACCTGGTGACGCCGCGCCGAATGTGGCCGGAGCGGCGGCCCGGCCGGACACCGAAGGGGACCACACGGCGCCAATCTCGCCCGGACCCAAGCTCACAACCAGCCCGGAAGCGGGGCTTGCTGGCTGAGGTGGTGACCTTGCCTGGCCGGGATGCTTGACGTTTGCAGCGACCGGCCCCGGCAGGTTCAATAGTCCGCACTAGGCCTTTGTAGCCGGGCCTGTTGCGGTTCTGAACCTGGGAGGATCATGCTATATCGGCGGTTCAATCCTGGTTGGCCGTTGCAAGTTGTCACGAGCCGCTCGCGGCGCGGCGATCTCTCCAACAACGGATTGAAGCCGGGACCCGCGTATCAGCTCGCAACAAAATTCACGACCCCGCATAGGCCCATGGCCAACGCAGCCTCCGCCATCACCCAAAGCAAGCCGGTTGTGCCCATCTTCGAGTCTTCGTTCGTGTGGCCTTCCAGGCTGAGGATCAGATCCTCGGTGGTCAGGGCATCGGCAATCGGTTGGTGCTGCACAGTCAATTTATCCATTCTCAACGCCAGTTCCGCAGGCAGCATGTTCAAGCGCCCACGGCAGGCGGCCAGTCTATAGACCTGCCATGGCCGGAACAGAACGCCGTGCGGACGGTATCATTCATGCGCGCCGGTATGGCCTGAGCAGCCCCGCCCATCCATGACCCCGCCCTGACCGGCGCCAGCCCCATGCCAACGGAACTTGTTGGCCGCCTGCATGCCCCTGGGCATCGGCGGCGACGGTTGGCTGATCTCCCGCAACCTGACACCCTGGGCCGGTCCAGTGCTGCGGACCGTGCGGCAGACAGGCGGGAGAAAGATCGTTGGACCAGTTGAACGCCTTCGTCGCAGGGGCACGGTGCGAGGTGCCAGGCAGGCCGGGTGGCCCGTTGGACGGGCTGACCTTCGCCGTGAAGGACCTGATTGATGTGGCGGGCTGGCCGACCGGTGGCGGCAACCCCGATTGGCCGCGCCGCTACCCCACTCCGACGCGCCACGCCTGGGTGGTGCAGACGCTGCTGGACGCGGGTGCCTCCGTCATCGGCAAGACGGTCACCGACGAGGTGTCCCTCGGCATCCTGGGCGAGAACGCCCATGACGGCACGCCGCTCAACCCGGCGGCGCCGGGCC
>CAXTDP010000899.1:0-2464 GCA_964242295.1 uncultured Acetobacteraceae bacterium
GCCGCCGGGGCCGGACACCGTGCCGGTCAGCGCGCCGCCCGCGCCGCCAGCCGACATCAGGCCACCCTCGGCGCCTGCGATAAGCCCACCCGTCAAACCACCGGCCGCGCCGGCGCCAGCCAGCAGCCCCGCCGGCTGCAGGCTGAGGCGGAGCATCACGGGCCGCACGACGAACAGGAGGGCCAGCAGCACCGCCAGCGTCACCATCCCCGTTTCCGACAGGCGCATCCAATCGGCCTTGGTCAGTTGCAGCCAGGGGGTGGTCGGCGACAGGTCCTGCCCGTCGTCCGGCCCGGCGAAGCGCATGGACACCACCTCCACCCGGTCACCGCGCGCTTCGGTGAAGCCGATGGCGCTGCGGACCAGGGTGGCGATCTGCGCCAGTTCGTCCGCGCTGCGCGGCGCCCAGGCCGGCGTGCCGTCAGGGCCGCGCGTCACCGCGCCGTCCACCATGACGGCAAGGCTGATCCGCTTGAGCTGCGGCTGCTCCCGCACCAGGGTCCGCACGGTCTTGCTGATCTCGTAGTTGGTCGTCTCCTCCTGCCGCTGCTCCTGCGCGCCGGACGGGTTGGTGCCGGCGTCGGCATTCGGCAAGTTATTGGCCACCGAGGTGTTGGTTGCCGCCTCGGTCGTCTTGCTGCTGTTGGTGTTGCTCTGCTGGCTGCGCACCACCTGGCCGTCCGGGTCGTACTTTTCCTGGGTTTCGCGCACCTGGTCGAAGTCCAGGTCCATCGTCGCCTCGGCGCGCACCCGGCCAGGCCCAACCGAGCGCTCCAGCATCTCCTCCACCGCGCGGGCCAGGCGCAGCTCACCGGCGCGCTTCAGCTCATCGGCCGACTGCGCCGTCGCCGCCGCCCCGGTCGGCTACCCGGCGCGGGCCAGCAGGTTGCCGCGGCTGTCCACGATCGCGATGTTCTGCGGGCGCAGGCCCGGCACGGCCGCCGCGATCAGGTTCAGCACGGCCTGGGTGCCCTCGCGGTCCAGCCGGGCGGCGCCTGTCATTGTCAGCACCACGCTGGCCTGCGCTTCCTGCTTGTCGCGTGCGAACGGCTCCCGCCGGGGCAGCACCAGGTGGACGCGGGCGGCGCGCACGCCCTGCAGGCTGCGTATGGTCCGCGCCAGTTCCCCTTCCATCGCGCGGGTCTGGTTGATGCCCTGCTGGAAGCCGGTCGCCGTCAGCGCGTCGCCGCGGTCGAAGATCTCGTAGCCGATGCTGCCGCCGGACGGCAGGCCCTCCTTGGCCAGCAGCAACCGGGCGCGGGCGACCTGGTCGGTGGGGACCAGGATGCGGCTGCCGCCGGCGTCGGTTTGGCGGGGGATGTGGGCGCGGTCCAACTGGTCCACGACCTGCCCGGCTTCGCGCAGGTCGAGGTCCGCATACAGCAAAGCCATCGGCGCGTCGCCGCCGCGCATCCCCAGCCAGCCCAGCACACCGAGCAATACCAGCGCCACCGCCGCCATTGCGCCCAGCCGTACCGGACCCAAGCCGCGCAGCCCCGCGAGGAGCGCGCTCATTCCCGAGCCCCCCCGCCTTGAACCGCAGCGTCTTGCCGATGTGCCATGCCGGCACGATGCGCCCGGAGGCTTACCGGGAGGTTAATAGCCCGGCAAAATCTGCCGGGTCGGCGGAAACTGCCGCTAAGGCGTGCCGCCGACCGACTGCACCTTTGACAGGTCCACCCCCAGCCCGCCCATCTGCACCGCCAGCGCGCCGTTGCTGCGCTGCACGCCGGTTGCCGTGCCGCTGACCGTGAACGGCACGGGCTGCGTTGCCCCGGACGAATCCACCCCCGTCACCGCCACGCGATAGGAGCCATCGGGCAGGGTGCGCCCGGACGAGTCCTTGCCGTCCCAGGCCCAGGTGTTGGCCCCGGACGCGCCGCCGACAGTCCCGGTGCGCAGCACCGTGCCGGTCTCGTTCGCGACGCTGACCGTAACCTGCTGCGGCGCGGACAGGGTGAAGCCCACCCCGGCCTTGCCGCCTTGCAGGGCAAGGTGGTCCGAGGTCGCCTGCACCGTCTTGCCCACCATCCCCGACGCTTGCAGCAGCGAGCCGCCCTGCGTCGCTTGGATCAGCGAGGTCAGGCTGGTGTTGGTGTTGATCTGCTGCTCGACGGAGGAGAACTGCACGAGCTGGGTGGTGAAGGTGTTAGTGTCCATCGGGGCGGTTGGGTCCTGGTTCTTCAACTGCGTCATCAGCAGACTCAGGAAATTGTCGAAGTTGCCGGAAAGCGTGGAAAGGGCGTTGCCCGACGTGGGAGTGGCGGCGGCGGCGGCGGCGGCCGGGCTGGCGCTGGCAGTGGTGGGGGCGGTGGTGACGGTGCTCATGGCGGCGCTCCTGGTCAGGCGGTGATGTCCACGCCGGCGCGTAGGCCGTGCGGGGACCGGAATGCGGGGTGGGGCAGTTGGGCGCCCGGTTCGGCGCCGCGAACGGGAGGGCCGGACCAGCCCCGCGGCTGCCCGC
>CAXTDP010000900.1:0-2453 GCA_964242295.1 uncultured Acetobacteraceae bacterium
CGCAGCCCAGATCGCCCTGTGAGCCTGTCGCGGGAAGGAGCATTTAGAATTGCTGGTGCCGGTGCCCGGCGCTTGCATTCCGGGCATCTGCTCAGGCAGCTCAGGGAGAGCCATGCCTGGCTGAGAAGTGGCGGCCAGCATAGCCATCGTTCCGGGGAACGTGGTGGCCGTGCTGAACACCGTCGACGTCGGACTCGGCATGACTTGCGGTGCCATGCTGGCCATGACGGCTTGCTGGAACGTTTTTTGTTCGAGGAAGGATGACTGGTAAGACCTTGCCATCACGCCGGTGACAAGGCCTGCGGCGATCAGGACAGCGGCGGCCAATGGTGACGCGGCGCCAACTAAACCACGTCAAGTTTGAGAACCGTAGCCTCTCCTGGGTTTAGGTGGACGGAGACGACCACCGTCTCCCCACAAGCTCCGACTATGGGTCTCAAATTGGACGTGGTTTAAAAGGTTCCTCACCATTGATCTAGCCGCTCAAGGCAAGGGGGGCGATGGCAGCGGGTGCGCCAATCGAAGCTGGCGCAGTCCTGCGGGTGGGAGTTCCGCTCTGTAAAGCCGTGGTCATTCTGCACAGCGTGGCAGTCACTGGGCTAGCTTACGATCCAAAGCCGCAATCGGCACCGTAAATGCCAACGTCGACAACGTTCCATCGCCAGCGTGAACCTCCAGCGTGCCGCCGATCCGTTCCAGCAGCCGCCTGACCAGGCCCACCCCGTGGCGGGTGCTGTCGGCCTTGGCCACGAAACCGATCCCGTCATCCTGGATCGTGATTGTCGCGCAGCCGACCCCTGAGCGCGCCAGAGTAACGGTGATGGTACCATCCCGACCCGGAAAGGCATGGCGGTAACTGTTCGCTACCAACTCCATGACTGCCATGCCTAGTGAAGTCACGGCGTCCAGCCCGAGCAGGACCGGCTCGGCATGGCAGACGATCCGCACCGAATGGGGCCGCTCGGCTTGCAGATCGGGCAGGCGTTTACAGAGCGCACAGAGATAATTGGCCAAGTCCACGCTTCCACTCAGCCCAACCCCGAGCAGGCTGTCATAGACTTGAGCCAGCGCGGCAACGCGACACACGATCAAGTCGACCTCTTGCCGGTCGCTCACGTTGCTTGCGCTCTGCGCGTGAAGCTCCAGCATGCCGCTGATCATATGCAGGTTGTTCCTGACCCGGTGCTGCAGCTCCATCGCCAGCAGGTTCTTGGCATCCAACGCAGCATGCAGCGCCTTGACCCGCCCTGCGGTGGCAACGGCTTCGGCCAGCACGTTGGCGAAGCCGGTCAGGAAATTGATGTCGTGCTCATCATACTGGTGCTGCTCGGTGCTGTCGATTTCCAGCACGCCATAGGGTGGCCCTTCGACGGCAGGGATCAGCACGTCCACGGTCGAGACGATGCCGTGCTCCTCGTAGAAGGCCGGCAGCGCCAGGTTGTTGGCGGTGTTGATGTTGCGGATGATGCTCGGCTCGCCGGTGATGAAGGCCCGCCCCTGGGGCGAACTCTCGTCGGCCTGGGATACCACCCCGCCCACCACGCCGGGCTTCCAACCCCACCCAGCCTCGACCAGCAGGTCATTCTCGTCGGCGCGGTAGCGGCAAACCTTGGAGAAGGGCACTTCCAGAGAGAGGGCACAAATGCGCGCGGCTTCGGTCAGGATTTTGGCTAGGTCCAGCTCCCGGAATGCGAAGCTGCCGAACGTGGCCAAGGCGGCCTGCTGCCGAAGCAGCTTTCCGACGGTTCGCTTGTCGCTGGTGTCAAGCATTCTGTTCTGACCTATAACTGTAAAAGGCATCAAGCTTCGGGAAAGCAAAAGCTACAATCTATCTGTACTACAGCGTGCATCCTAACGTATTATATGCGCCCCCATGACACCCACTCTTCGCCAGCAGATCGACGGCCTGCCGGCCTACATCGTGAGCGCCTGGCGGGGTCGCTATGCCCCCGGTGGGACAGAGTTGGAAGCCCGCGCCATCCTTGACCGGGAAGTCGCCGTTGTCCGCGCAACAGGTCAGGAGCCGGATGCCATGGCAGTGTGGGTGCGCCTGGCCGATGCCGCTGGCCGAACGCGAGAGATACCGTCCGCACTGGGTGCCGCCGCGGCCCTAGCCGAGCTGGCGGCCGGCGTCCGCACGCAAGGGTTCTTCGAGGTGCCCAGCGAAGCCGATCCTACGCCTTGATGGGCAAGGACAGGAACAGCAAAGGGCGGTCTTGTAAGACCGCCCTGCCACTAGCAGACTCGCTGGTTGTCTATGCATGCCTGCCAGCAACGTAGGTGGGCCGCAGATTGTAACGACCTGCTCTGGTGCCTACCCAGCCTTGTGCCGGGCAGGCACTTGGGACCGGTTAGTAACGGCGGTGGGGGCGCCGGATGTAGCGGCGGTGGCGATAGTACTAGTACTCCGCGCCGGAAGTAGCGACCCTGGTTTCGGGTGAGTTTTCGCTGCC
>CAXTDP010000901.1:0-2453 GCA_964242295.1 uncultured Acetobacteraceae bacterium
GCGCTGGGCGGCGCTGGCGCGGCGGGCACGCGGCCCGGTCCTGGCGCTTGGCGGGGTCTCCGGTGCGACGGTCCGGCGAGTCCCCCCAGGGGCGCGGGGGGTCGGCGCTATCGGGGCCGCATCCGGATCACCGTCAAGTCGGTGAGCAAGCATTCGGAGGTCCATGCACCGGCCAGAACATGCACGGCCTGCGCAGTCACAGGTCTTCGCTGCCAGGCAACCCTGCCCAGGCCCCTTGTGGCACGTGAGCCACAGCGGTGCGCGATAGCCATAACTGGCGCACGCGAGGAATTGCGGTGCCCGGCGGGGCAGGCCAATACTCTCGCAGGTCTGGCTGCCCCTGGCCTGTGGAGGACGCGTCGCACGGCGATGCGTCCACTTCTTGCGGGGCGAGACCTTGGATGTCCGCCGAACGAACGGCGCTATGAGGAGAAGTTCAATGCGTAAGCTCCTGCTGGCCACGGTGGCCGTGCTGGGTGGGTTGACGGGAGCGGCTACAGTGGCCGACGCCCAATTGCTGTCCGACACTGCCGGCCAGGCGACAGTTGATACTGCCGGACAGACGGCGTCCCCGGCGCCGGGCACGATCACTGTCCGGCTGAACGGCCGCTTCCGTGCCTATGCGGCCTACACCACCGACCGCGGCACCGACGTCAACGGCAAGCAGGTCGGCTACTCGTTCGGCAACTATGCCCGCTTGTATCCTGGCTTCGACGGCGTCGCCGCGAACGGCCTGAAGTATGGCGCCAGCCTGGAAATCCGGCAGGACGCCGGCGGCGCGGGCGCCCGGACCGGCGGCGGCGCAGCAGGCGGCATCTCGGGGCAGAACCCCACCCGCTCCCCGTTGTACTTCCGCCGTGAATGGGGCTACATCGGCACCGACCAGCTCGGCACGGTCCGCGTGGGTTCGAGCGACCCGGCCAGCAGCCTTTACATGACGGGCAACTTCGAAAACTTCAACGACGGCGGCCTGAACGGCGACATCCCGGCCTTCGTCACCCCGAACAACCAGATCACCTGGCCGTTTGCCGACGTGGGCAACATCTACACCACCAACAAGATCGTTTACCTGTCGCCGCAGCTTTACGGCTTCGATACGGGCATCTCGTATGAGCCGAACACCGGCAACGTTGACCTGGGCAGCCACTGCGACTCCGGCATCGGCGGCTCCATCGGCTGCGAGCGGCTGTCGTCCATCAGCTCCGCCACGGGCAACACCGCCGGCCTTCAAACCGTCGCCAACATCAACGCGGAAAGCGGCCGCCGCCGCAATACGTTGGATGCCCTGCTGCGCTACCGCGGCACCTTCGGCGGCTTCGGCATCGCCGCGACGGCTGGCTACATCGTGTCGTCCCACGTGTCCGACACCCAGACTGGCGTTGCCTTCGCCACCCGCGCCAATCCCGGCACTGGTCGCCTGAACTATGACGGCCTGAACGTGGGCGACTTCGGCGTGGCCCTCACCTACGGCGGCCTGAGTGTCGGCGGCAAGTATCAGTTTGGCCGCTTCAACGGCCAGTGGAGCCTGGCGCCGAAGGGCGTGCCGGACGGCGAAGCATGGCTTGCCGGCGCGTCCTACACGATCGGGCCGTTCATCATGGGCGCGCACTACCTGGCCTACAACAGCGCGGGTGACATACAGAGCGCCCTCCGTGGGCGTCAGCGCCGGGAAGACGGCGTAGCGGCCGGCGCCACCTACTCGCTGGCGCCGGGCCTGTCGCTGTTCCTGTCCTACATCTGGACGCAGCGTAAGCAGAACGGCTTCGACTTCGCGACCGGCACGACAGCAAGTGCGGCCCTTCCCGGTGGCGTGAACACCCGCAACAAGGTGACGGCGCAGGTGATCGGCGTCGGCACCGGCTTCAGCTGGTAAGTTTGCCAGCCGGGGCAGCCCGGTTCGGTTGACAGGGGGCGGTGGGAAACCACCGCCCCTTATTCATGCGCAATGTGCGGCCTCCTTGTGCAGCCCGGCATGTTCGGAACACTTGGCGTGGCGGGCCAGCCGCGTTAAGAACTACGGTCTGCCGCGCCCGCTCGCAGGCGCGGGACCTTGATAGGCCCGTGATGTCCCGATTTCCCAAGACCGCCGTCGTCATGCTCGCCACGCTGGGCCTCGCCGCCTGTGGAGATTCCGCGCGTCCCCGTGCGGTCGGGCAAAACGAGTATAACGATTACCGCACCCAGGGCGGGACGCAGGGCAAGCTGTTCGGCGACCAGGGGCTGGCGCTCGGCATCGGCAAGGGCGCAGGCGGCGCCAAGCCCGAGGAAGGCTCCGGACTGGGCGTGAACGCCTATCTGTGGCGCGCGACGCTGGATACCCTGTCGTTCATGCCGCTGGCCTCGGCCGACCCGTTCGGCGGCGTCATCATCACCGACTGGTATCAGCCTCCGGCCGGCGCCGGGGAGCGGTTCAAGGCGACCGCCTACATACTGGGCCGGCAACTGCGGGCGGA
>CAXTDP010000902.1:0-2453 GCA_964242295.1 uncultured Acetobacteraceae bacterium
CGCGTCGCCTAGGGCGGCCGCGACCGCTGCGCCGCTGGCGGGCACGTTTGGCAGCGGGACAGCACCGGTCGGCATGTCCGGCGCCGCGTCCGCCACTCCGCGCGTCGCCACGACGGTTCCATCCACGGCGCCGGTCCTGCCCGGCGCAGCCCGGACCAACTGACGCTTACCGGACCGGGAGTTGACCAGGCCGTAGTGGCGATTTCACCGGAGCAGGACGGCGATGGCGGCGGGTCGGGCGAAGCCCTTGTCGTGGGGCAGCCGTTTGTCGTAGCGGGTGGCGACGCGCCTGAACTGCTTCAGCTTGTTGAAGAACCGCTCGGCGAGGTTGCGCTCCCGGTAAAGCGCCTGGTCATGGGTAGGCGGCGTGCGGCGGTTGGACGGGGGTAGGATGATGGCCTCGGCTCGTTTGTCGCGTATGGCGTCGCGCAGATGGTCGGCGTCGTATCCCGTGCCGGCGATCACGGCATCCGGCTTGAGGCCGTCCAGCAGTTCGTGGCTGCGGGTGATGTCGTGGCGCTGCCTCGGCCCGAACAGCAGGCGCACCGGGTTGCCCAGCGCGTCGGTGGCCGCGTGTATCTTGGTGCTCAGGCCGCCGCGGGAGCGGCCAGGCCCCCGGGCATCAGGCCCCCCCTTTGACCGCCGCGCACCCGCGCCGGGACGCCGCAGGCCCGCCCGTGCGGTTCAGCACTTCTGCGTCCACCAGGCCCAGGATGCCGCCATGCCCCGCATCCACCGCCAGCACGCGATGCAGGAACAAGCCTACGCCCGCGCCGTTGCCCGATGCGCCGAACCTGCGCTCGCACGCGATCTCGCTCGCGCGGTCTCACCGCTGGAGTGCAACTCCGTCGTGTCCTGAACCACCAAAACGTGCCGGCCCAACGCGCGCTCGGCCGTCAACTGCCCAGCGTGGGCCAGGCGGCCCTTTGCGGGTCCGGCGCATGGATGAGCGCCACCGGAGCTTGCCGGGCCTGGCTCGCATCGAGAATTACGTGTGTGCCGGGCTATGCATCTTTGCAATGAATTGACCGGAGGAGGTGCGTCTTGATGCCGCCGGTTGATGCTGCGCTGGTTGACATCTGGGCTGCGCCCGGCGGAGCGCCTGAGCGATTGAAGAACATGAAGATGGCAAGGCGGGAGATGGTGCCTGGGATGCGAAGCCGCAGGCGGCTTGCGACGAAAGGGCGGGCTGAGGATCAGGCTGCGAGCCGCCCCTGGTCAATCCACCTGGCGCCCGTTGCCGCGGATGCCGCCGCACTGCAAGTAGCCGCGGTTGTTGCCGATGTCCCCCCGGCCACAGCGGTTGACGTCAATCGAGCTTTCCACGCGGCGTCCCCTGCCGTCGCCGCACACAGCCGACAAGGTGGACCCGTTCTGCCGGATTTCGCCGCAGCTTTGCTGGTAGCTGCCGGCGCGTCCGCCGCCGCCCTGGCCATTACGGTTTCCCCGGTCATCCTGCCTGCGCGGGTCTTGCCCGTAGCGGTCCTGCTGGTCGTTGTAGCCGCGTTGGCCCTGGCCATACCGGTCCTGCCCGTTCCGCTGGTCGTCATAGCCGGGCGGGGGCTGCCTGTACGGGTCCTGCCCGTAACCGTCCGGCCGATACTGGATCTGCAGCACAGGCGGAGTTTGCGGCGGCGCCCCTGCGGCTGCCGCCGCAAGCGAGCCGCCCATGACCAGGAGCACCGATGCCAGCGCGTGCAGGAGGATGGCGCCCTTGGGCCGCCGGAACAGCTCAGATCGAGACGGGCGCATTGGGACGTTCCTCCATTCCGATCTTGCCGGTCCCAGCCCAGTGCGGCCAAGCGGGCTGTCGTGGTCCCGTAACGGAACACGGAGCGGATTGTTTCCGAGCATAATGTTTCCTGACATAAGCCCCTCAGGGCGCATGAGGGCCAGGTTTCCCGGGCGTCTGCCGTCCAGGGACGTCCGGCGGCGTTTCGGCTCACACCGCCAGCAGGGCCGCCCGCGCCGTGTCGTCCGCCTGCAGGGCCGCCATCGTGCCGGACCAGGCGATGCGCCCGCTCTCGATCACCACCGCGCAGTCGGCGACCTGGGCGGCGAAGTGCAGGTTCTGCTCGGCCAGCAGCACCGTGAGGCCGGCAGCCTTCAGTTGCAGGATGGCGGCGGCCATCGCCTCGATGATGACGGGGGCTAGGCCCTCGCCGGGTTCGTCGAGCAGAACCATGCGGGGGTTGCCCATCAGGGTGCGGGCAATGGCGAGCATCTGCTGCTCCCCGCCGCTCATGCGGGCGCCGGGGCGGTTCCGCATGGCGCCGAGGTTGGGGAACAGGGCGAAGAGACGCTCGGGCGTCCAGGGGGCGGCGCCGGGGCGGGGGGGCTGGCGCCCGACGTCCAGGTTTTCCATGACAGTCAGGTCGGCGAAGACGCGCCGGTCCTCCGGCACCCAGCCCAGGCCGGCGCGGGCGATGCGGTGGGGTTCCCAGCCGGCGATG
>CAXTDP010000903.1:0-2446 GCA_964242295.1 uncultured Acetobacteraceae bacterium
CCCGGGCAATCACGCCGAGGCTGATGTGGTCGCTGACACGAACGCCAGCCGGAAGACCTGCAGGAACACCCGCCATCACTGTCGATCCTAGAAAACCCGACCAGTGATATAGGACATCTGAAAACCTAAATGAACGGTATTGCTGCTGACCCGCATTCTGCAGGACCTGGTCGGTGTAGACGCCGTACTCGTAAGCACGGGTGCGCCTGGGCTTGATAGTAAGGTGTATCCCAGCGAGGCATCCGCACGGGATACCAAAGTACGTTTCGGATGGGTTGCTGCCAGGTTTCCGAGACGATGGCCTGAGCATGTCCAGAGCCAAGCGGGACGGATCGGCCTGAAATCGGCCAATTTATATATGATAACGTTTTTTATCACATGTGTATGGTTGCGCTGCCCAAGGCTCCCAGGTTAGCTTGCCGCCAGGAGGCCGCCCATGCCCGACGACGCCCGCACCGTGCCCGTGACCCTGGACCTCGACCCCAAAACCGCCGCGGCCCTCGGCGATCCGGTGACGCGCGCCCGCATTGAGCGGCTGATCCAGCGCACGGTCCAGCCAGCTAGCATCGAGCGCCTTTTCGCCGTGATGGACGCGATCGGCGCCGAGGCGGAGCGCCGCGGCCTGACCGACGAGATCCTTAACGAGGAACTCGCCGCCTATAACGCCGAACGCCGAGAGCGGCCCCCCGCCGGGTGATTGTGCTCGATGCGTCGGTGCTTGTCAGCGCGGCGTTCCGTCCCGGCAGCGTACCCGACCAGGCAGTGCGCCATGCCGTCCTGACCGACCAGATCGCCGTGTCGGAACTGGTGATGGCCGAGTTGCTCGATGTGCTGTATCGGTCCCGCATCGCCCGCTTCATAGACCCGGGGCAGCGTGCCGAACTGCTGGACCTGCTCAACACGCTGGGCATCGTCGTTGTGCCCACGACGCCGGTGGCCGACTGTCGTGATCCCAAGGACGACAAGTATCTGGAGCTTGCCCTTGCATCCGGCGCCGGCGTCCTCGTCAGCAGCGACAACGACCTGCTTGTGCTGCATCCCTGGCGTGGCGTGCGCATCCTGCGGCCGGCCGAGTACCTCGCCGAGGTCGAGGGGCGGGGCTGATGGATGGCGTCCCGCTCGTGCCAGGGCCGCCCCTGGCCGACTCCCTGCCCTCCCGCTCAGCCAGCGGGCTGGCCGTCCCCGTCCTGGTCGCCGCTGCCGGCGAGCGTGCATCCCCGCGCTTCCTGGAGTTCTTCGCTGCCGCGATCCGCAACCCGCACACCCGCCGCGCCTACGCCCGCGCCGTGTCCGACTTCCTGGCCTGGTGCGAGGACCACGGGGTGCCGTCGGTGGCGGCCGTGCAGCCGCTGCACGTCGCGGCCTGGATCGAGCTGCAGGCCCGTACTAAGGCGGCGCCCACGGCCAAGCTGAGGCTCGCCGCCCTGCGCCACCTGTTCGACTGGCTGGTCACCGGCGGGGTGCTGCCCACCAACCCGGCGGCGTCCGTGCGCGGGCCGCGGCACGTGGTTAAGGTCGGGCGCACCCCCGTGCTGGAGCCGGCCGAGGCGCGGGCGCTGCTGGACGCCATTGATGTCACCACACCCATTGGGCTGCGCGACCGGGCGCTGATCGGCCTCATGGTCTACAGCTTCGCCCGGATCGGCGCGGCGCTGGGCATGACGGTCGAGGACGTGTTCACCCAAGGGCGTCGGCTGTGGGTGCGGCTGCAAGAGAAGGGCGGCAAGGCACACGCCATGCCCTGCCATCATAGCCTGGAGGAGTACCTGCACGCCTACCTGGACGGGACCGGGATTACTGGCGACGGCAAGGGGCCGCTGTTCCGCACGGTCGGCCGCGGCACGGCACGGCTGACCCGCACTCCCCTGCCCCAGGCCAACGCCTACGCCATGATCCGGCGCCGGGCGGCGGCGGCCGGCATCGAAACCCGCGTGGGCAACCACAGCTTCCGGGCGACGGGGATCACCGCCTACCTGAAAGCCGGCGGCACGCTGGAGAACGCCGCCGCGATGGCCAACCACGCCAGCACGCGCACGACGCAGCTCTACGACCGGCGGCAGGAGGAGGTCAGCCTTAGCGAGGTGGAGCGGATCAGGCTGTGATCTGGAGCGCGGGTGGCCAAGTGTTCTGGAGGAGCATAAAGACGTTATGTCACTCGGCTTCTTGCGCTGCCTTGCCTTGCACGGATGGCGTTCAACTCGGCCGGCGATGGCTGGCGCAACTACGGCGGCAGTCGCCCGACTTGGAAGAGGCAGCTGGGCTTGCCGAAGCTTTCACCTTCCTGGTGTGTGAACGTGTCCTCGACTGCCTCAAGCTTTGGCTGGAACACGCCGCGGATGGCGCCGGCCAGCAGTTCCATCGGTTTGCCAAGCGCTTGTCAGCCGACCATAATGCCGTGCGCGGGATCGTGGCGCTATCCTAGATCAATGCATTGGTTAAAGGACAA
>CAXTDP010000904.1:0-2438 GCA_964242295.1 uncultured Acetobacteraceae bacterium
CAGCCCGTCCGAGGGCTGGCCAGCGCCGGTCCAGCAGGCCCGGCTGCTGACCCCGGTTTACCAGGGTGCCGAGTGGCTGGCGAGCCAGGTGCCCCCGCCCTACCGGCCCAACGTCGCCAAGCCTTCCTTTGGGCGGACGACCACCGCGGCAGACCTGCTTCATGCCACCCCTGCGGGCCGGGCGCTGTCCGCCCGTCCCGCGCGGGAGTAGGAGTTCCCCCGATGTTAAGCCCCACCGAGATCGAAGACGACAAGCTGCATGAGGAGTGCGGCGTATTCGGCGTCTGGGGCGTCACCGACGCCGCCGCCGTCACCGCGCTCGGCCTGCACGCCCTGCAGCACCGCGGCCAGGAGGCTACGGGGATCGTCAGCTATGATGGCGCGCGGTTCCACAGCCACCGCGGGCTGGGGCTGGTGGGCGACAACTTCGGCACCGCGAAGGTGATCGCCGGGCTGCCCGGCGCCAACGCGGTCGGCCATAACCGCTATGCCACGACCGGCGACACCATCCTGCGCAACGTGCAGCCGTTGTATGCCGACTTCGAGTTCGGCGGCTTCGCGGTCGCCCATAACGGCAACTTGACCAACGCCCACATCCTGCACCGCGCCCTGGTCCGCCGGGGCTGCCTGTTCCAGAGCACCACGGACAGCGAGGTGTTCGTCCACCTGATCGCCATCAGCCTGTATTCCACCGTCGTGGACCGGCTGATCGACGCGCTGAAGCAGGTGGTCGGCGCCTACTCCCTGGTCGCCCTGTCCAACGAGGCGCTGATGGGCGTGCGCGACCCGCTGGGCGTGCGTCCGCTGATCCTCGGGCGCATCGGCAACGAGGGCACTGGCGGCTGGGTGCTGGCCAGCGAGACCTGCGCCCTGGACATCGTCGGCGCCGAGTTCATCCGCGACGTCGAGCCCGGCGAGATCGTCGTGATCAACGACAAGGGCGTGCACAGCATCAAGCCCTTTGGCGCCAGCAAGAGCCGGTTCTGCGTGTTCGAGTATATCTACTTCGCCCGCCCGGACTCGGTCATGGAGGGCACCCCGGTCTATGAGGCGCGCAAGTCCATCGGCGCGGAGCTGGCGCGGGAAAGTGCGGTGGACGCCGATGTGATCGTGCCGGTGCCGGACAGCGGCGTGCCGTCGGCCATGGGGTTCAGCGCCGAAAGCGGCATCCCGTTCGAGCTGGGCATCATACGCAACCACTATGTCGGCCGTACCTTCATCGAGCCGACGGACAGCATACGCAACCTCGGGGTGAAGCTGAAGCACTCCGCCAACCATTCGGTGCTGCGCGGCAAGCGGGTGGTGCTGGTGGATGACAGCATCGTCCGCGGCACCACCAGCCGGAAGATCGTGGAGATGGTGCGGGCGGCCGGTGCTGCGGAGGTGCATATGCGGATCTCATCACCGCCCACGACGCACTCCTGCTTCTACGGGATAGACACGCCCGAGCGCGGCAAGCTGCTGGCGGCTCGGCACAGCGTGGCGGAGATGGCGGACCTGATCGGGGCGGACAGCCTGGCCTTCGTGTCGCTGGACGGGCTGTATCGCGCCCTGGGCAAGCCGGGCCGCGACGCCGCCAGGCCGCACTTCTGCGACGCGTGCTTCACCGGGGAGTATCCCATCGCGCTGCCGGACATGGTGGACAGCGCGGACCGGCAACTGAGCCTGCTGACCGAGCGCTGATGGGCACGCTGTCGGGCCTGGTCGCCCTGGTCACGGGCGCCAGCCGCGGCATCGGCGCCGCCACCGCCGTGGAGTTGGGGCGCCGCGGCGCGCATGTGATCCTCGTGGCCCGCACCCAGGGGGGGCTGGAGGAAACCGACGACGCCATACGCGCCGTGGGTGGCACGGCGACCTTGCTGCCGCTGGATTTGCAGGACGGCGCCGGGCTGGACCCGGTTGGGCCCAGCGTGTTCCAGCGGTTCGGCCGGCTGGATATCCTGGTGCATAACGCCGGGGCGTTGGGCAAGCTGACACCGGCGCCGCACATCCAGCCGCGGGATTGGGACGCCGTGGTGGGGGTGAACCTGGCAGCGAGCTGGCGGCTGATTGCTACGTGTGCCCCGCTGCTGCAGGCGGCGCCTGCAGGGCGTGCGGTGTTCGTGACCACCGGGGTTGCTGTGGCGCCCCGGGCGTATTGGGGCGCTTATGGCGCGACCAAGGCGGGGATGGAGCACCTGGTGCTGACCTGGGCGGCGGAGGTCACGACGACCAACCTGCGCATCAATTTGTTCGACCCCGGCGTGGTTGCCACCCGGATGCGCGCGGACGCCATGCCTGGCGAGAAGCCGGCCACCCTGCCGCAACCGGCCGACGTGGCTTCGGCGCTGGCGGACTTGTGTGAACCGTCCGAAGCGCGGCATGGCCAACGGGTGATTGCCCCTTCTCCCTCTCTCTCCGGGAGAGGGTCGGGGTGAGGAAGGCCACACGGATAAGGC
>CAXTDP010000905.1:0-2433 GCA_964242295.1 uncultured Acetobacteraceae bacterium
CCAACCCCCCGCCGCTCCCGCCACGCAAACGAAGGCCAACCAGGCCCGCACGCCCCAGGTCCGCCAGCATCGGCGTATCCAAACCCGCGCAATCCCGCCTAAAACGGCGACTCCGCCACATGCCACAGCACCCCAGACGGATCGAACAAGAACCCGACCTTCAACCCCCAAGGCTGCACCGCTGGCGCCCGCGGCTCCCTCACCCCGAACTCCGCCACCAGCCCCGCCAAATCCACCCCGCGCCACCAGGCGTCGGCATCCCGCACCATCAACTGCACCATCAGGTTCTCAGCCAGCTCTTGGTTATAAAAATTCTGCAGGATAAAGCTGCACCCCCCCAGCTTGAGCATTGCCACATCCTCGCCATCCCACGACAGCCGGAATCCCACAGCCTGGTAGAACCGCTTCGACACCGCAAAATCCCGCGCCGGCACGAACGGCCGCAGCGACAGAACCTGGTCCATGCACCCACCCCCATGCCAACCTGTCCGCCATGTTGAACCGGATCACCAACGGAATCGAGCGCATGCCAGGCCAAGCACCAGGCCAGATCGCCCGCGGCGGCAAGGCAGTTTACGGTGCCCCCCTGGGCATCCTGATGCTCGACGCCCGCTTCCCGCGCATCCCCGGCGACATGGGCCACGCCGGCACCTGGCCGTTCCCCGTCCTCTATCACGTCGTCCGCGGCGCCACCCCGGCGCGAGTGGTGCTGGAAGGCGCCGCCGGCCTGCTGCCCGCCTTCCTCGACGCCGCCGCCGCCCTGGTCGCGCTCGGCGCCGAGGCCATCACCACCAACTGCGGCTTCCTCTCGCTGTTCCAGGCGGAGCTAGCCGCGCACGTCGCCGTCCCCGTCGCCACCTCCGCGCTGATGCAGGTCCCATGGGTCCAGGCCACCCTCCCGCCGGGCCGCCACGTCGGAGTGGTGACGGTCTGCGCCCCCTCCTTAACCCCCAAGCACCTCCAGGCAGCCGGAGCACCCCTGGACACCCCCATCGCCGGTACCGAGACCGGCCAGGAGTTCCACCGCGTGCTGATCCACGCCGAATCCACCGACATGGACCTGGCCCTGGCCCGGCAGGACGTCCTGGACGCCGGCCGCACCCTGCTGCGCCGCCACCCGGAGGTCGGCGCAATCGTGCTGGAATGCACCAACATGCCGCCCTACGCCGCATCGCTGCGGTCGGCGCTCGGCCTGCCGGTTTACGACATCTACTCGATGGTGAGCTGGTTCCACGCCGGCCTGCGGCCCCGCATTTGGGACTGGCTTGCCGAAGAATGACGCCCCAAGGAATGACATGCCCGGGCGCGCAAAGGGCGGATCGGCCACACCTGCCGCGCGTCCGTACCTAATTCACGATTTCTGACTCGCACCGTCACAAAACCTTTGCAAATCTGCTCACGACTTTGTGAGGCAACAGAGGCGGGCACGATGGAACGAGTTGCAGGAACAGGCTACCTGGCGCGCGTCGAGGCCAACAAGGTCGGCGTCCGCGCCGGCCCGGACGTCGTCTACATCAGGCTGTTCCGGCACTTCGCCGATGAAGGACAGCAGACCACCATGTTCGCCGAGCTGTCCCCCGGCGAAGCCCTGGCCGTCATCCGCGAGCTGCAGGCTTGCGTAAGCATCGCCCTGGCCACCACCACGCCCGCCTGACTGCGCCATCCCTAACTGCGCCCATCTGACTGGATCCACTTGACCGGGCAGGCATGACGGCGCAGGCCGCGCGCGATAGCGTCGGCCCAAACCAGGAGGCCGGCCATGACCGCAGCATACCCCGCCGACACGCTTCGCACCTACGCCGGCACCCTGCTGCAAGCCGCCGGCCTGGCCCCGGACCGGGCCGCAACCGTCGCCGAAATCCTGGTCGAGGGCGACCTGCTGGGCCACGACACCCACGGCCTGGCGCAACTGCCGGGCTACCTCGGTGCCCTGGTTGCCGGAACGATGGCGACGGCAGGCGACCCTTCAACCGTCGCCGACCGCGGCGCCGCCATCCTCTGGGACGGGCATCGCCTGCCAGGCCCATGGCTGGTCGTCCAGGCCATCGCCCTAGCCACCGCGCGCGCCCGCCAGCACGGCACCGCGACCGTCGTGATCCGCCGCAGCCACCACATTGCCTGCCTCGCCGCCTACCTGGAGCCGGTGGCGCGCGAGGGACTGGTGATGCTGCTCGCCAGCTCCGACCCCTCGGTCGCCAGCGTCGCCCCGCATGGCGGGATGCGCGCGCTAATCACGCCGAACCCCCTGGCCGCCGGCTTCCCCGCCGGCGCCGACCCCGTGATGATGGACATCAGCACCAGCACCACCACCAACGGCCTGACCGGGCGCCTCCGCGCCGAGGGCCGGCTGCTGGACCATCCCTGGCTCGTGGACAACGCCGGCCAGCCCACGCGCGACCCGGCGGCGCTGTTCGCCGACCCGCCCGGCGCCAT
>CAXTDP010000906.1:0-2431 GCA_964242295.1 uncultured Acetobacteraceae bacterium
CAGCGAAAACTCACCCGAAACCAGGGTCGCTACTTCCGGCGCGGAGTACTAGGCCCCTGGGCGGGCTGGGATCGCCGCCGTCAGCGCTTGCCGGCGGCCCAGTACATCAGCCAGCGCACCGGAAACACCCATAGAATGCCGGCAACCAGCCAGTACAGCGCCTCCAGAGACCAATGCAGGCGCGGCACCAGGTCAGGCAGGGTGATCACCACGACGACATAAATCAACACGAACAGCAGCCCGGCGACGGTGGCGATGAAACCCTTGGACATTGCCGCCAAGTAGCCCAGCCTGGGCGACCTTGCCAGGCCAGAGTTGCCGGGCCGGGGCCTGCACGATACAGCGCCCCATCCAACACAGGCATCGCATCCCCCATGGACCTCAAGGACCACATCCGCGGCATCCCCGATTTCCCGAAGCCCGGCATCCTGTTCTACGACATCAGCACCTTGCTGCGTGACGCCGACGCCTGGCAGGTCGCGATGGGCCGTATGGCGTCGCTGGTACGGGAGCACCGGCCGACGATGCTGGCCGGTATCGAGTCCCGCGGCTTCCTGGTGGCGGCGCCGGTGGCGCTGAAGCTTGGCTGCGGCTTTGTGATGCTCCGCAAGCCCGGCAAGCTGCCCGGTGCGGTGACCGGGCTGGACTACGCGCTGGAATACGGCTCCGACCGCCTCGAAATCCAGGCGGACGCGATACCGCCCGGCGCCCGCGTCGTGCTGGTGGACGACCTACTGGCCACCGGCGGCACGATGGCCGCAGGGATCACCCTGCTGCGCCAGGCCGGCGCCGACGTGCCCGCCGTCGCCGCCCTGATCGAGCTGACCTTCCTGGGCGGCCGGGCGCGGCTGGACGTGCCATGCGAAGCCCTGGTGGCCTATGACGAATGACCATTCCCAACGTTTGCATGACAGGTGGAGATGCGGCGTTTGACAGCGGGCGCCCGTCCGTTGTTGGGTGCATAGACGGCCCTCAAGGCCCGAGGACGAGGGGAGGCAGCGATGACTGATGCCCTTACGGGCTGGACGGGACCCGCCTTTGGCAGGCGTGCAGCCCTGCTCGGCCTTGCCGGCGCCAGCGTCGCCACTGCTCCGGCTCCCGAAGTCACGCTGCTGGTCGCAGGGCCGGACGGCGGTCGCTTGGATAGATGGGCGGACGTGGTGACGCCGGACCTGATGCGCGCCCTGCCGGGATCAAGCCGCATGACGCGCCGCACCCTGGGCGGAGTGGACGGCGTGACCGGGGCCAACAGCTTCGACGCGCTGGTGACACCGGATGGTACGACCGCGCTGCTCACGCCCGGCGCGGCGCCGCTGGCGTGGCTGGCGGGCGACCTCCGGGCGAAGTTCGAACCGTCCCGCTGGGTGCCGGTCTGGGCGGCGCTGGCACCGGCGGTGCTGCTGACCCGGTCGCCGTTGACGCCGGGCCGTCCGCTAAGGGTGCCGGCCATGGGGCCATCCGGGCCGGCCCTGCCAATGCTGCTGGCCTTGGACCTGCTGGGGATCGAGGCGGTGCTGCTCCCCCCGGCCGCGGCCCAGTCGCCGGGCGAGGTGGATGCGGTGTTCCTGTCCGGACCCGGCACGCCGCTCGCTGCGGCGTCACTGGCAGGCGCTGGGCTGCAGCCAGCATTGACGCTGGGAACGCCCGACGACGCTGGCTGGGGCCGCGATCCCGCTTTTCCCAAAGTTCCGACCGCAGTGCATCAGGTGATGGCGCGGACTCCGCCGTCTGCCCTGATCGCGGCGTTGCGCGCCACCGCGGCGGCGGTGCAGTTAGATGCCGCGCTGGTCCTGCCGGCGCTGTCGAGTGCCGCGCTGGTGTCGGCGTGGCATCGGGCGTGCAGCCGCGTCGCGGCCAGCCCGGACGTGCTGACCGCCGCCGCCGGCCAGGACGTCCGGTCCGGCGATCCCGCCACCGCTGCGGTCATGCTGGGCGTCATAGCGGGCGGCGGTCCAGCCATCCCGGCCCTGCAACAGTGGTGTTCCGGGCGCTACGGCTGACCGGCGGCTGGGGCCGACATGCCGGGCAGACCGCCGGACGCCACGGCATCCCGCACGGTTCGGACGCAACGCCGCATGACGGTGGGCAGCGCTTCGCCATCTAGGGCGCCGCCGGGGCGGACGAGGCCATGCCCGGTGATGGCCGCGGCTTGGGCCGCATAAACGTCCATGGTCAGTTGGAAATGGGTGAAGCCGTGCTCCGCCCTTCCTGCCAGGCGCCAGGTGGCGGGCTGTGGCGCGTGGGCCAGGGCGTCCGCCTCGGTCCAAGGCTCCGGTCGCCAGGGGGTGCCCGGTAGTTCCAGCATCCCGCCCAGCAAGCCCGAGGACGGCCGGCGGCGCAGCAGCACATTGCCCGCTGTGTCCTGCAGCCAGAACTGCGCGCCGTAACGTAGGGGGCGCAGCGGCTTTGGCGCCTTGCGCGGCAGTTCCGC
>CAXTDP010000907.1:0-2419 GCA_964242295.1 uncultured Acetobacteraceae bacterium
CAACGCGCTGCTGGTGCCGCTGCTGAGTGAACCGGCGCCTGCCGCGTCCGGGGCCCCTGCGCCTGGTGATCGGGGCGCCGCTGGGCTTTGCCGAGGCGGGGCGGGACCGGGACGGGACGGCGGCGGTGGCCGCGGCGTGCGAAGCGGCGGTGCGGGCGCTTGATCCGTCAGGACGCGGCGGAAAACTCCGGGGCTGACGTGCGGCCGTTCAAGCTGCCGCAGGACGTGCCTCGCCTTGAGCATTGCATTGCTATTTCGAAACGAGTAGTCATGCCAGGTAAACAAGAGGCGAAGAACAACCCTCTGTGGGCACAGCTTCAGAACGGGAGATTTCGATGGATGCCGCCAGCACTGTCCGCCTTGCGCTTGCTGCTGCCGCGTTCCTGGGCGTCTCCAGCGCCCGTGCGGCTGTCGTCGAGTACGACTTCACCGGCCAGATCACCGCACAGGACACGTCGGGGCCGCTCGCGCCCCTTCTCAACCCGGTGCCGATTGGTGCCAACCCGCTCAGCGGCTTCGTCCGGTTCGACGCAAGCACGGCGGACACGACGCCCGGCCATTGGTCGCTCCCGGACGCGGTGCTGCACATCGCATATACCGGAGGGACCGTGGACGCGATTGGGGCCGTGGCGAGCGTCACGGTCAACCAGGACGGCTTCGCGTTCACGTTCCAGGTTCCGGTCGCGCAGTTCCTGCCCTTGAGCATCACCTCGGCCACAGTCGGCGTCGGCTTCCAAACGTTCACAAACGGCTACTTCGGCCTTACGTCGCTGCCGACGACCGTGCCGCCGAACGACCACGGCGTCGGCTTCTCCTACACCGCCAACGGCCAGGGCTATGGCGCGGGCACGGACACCAACACCGTGTTCACCGCCAGTGTCGTCAACCCAGTACCAGAGCCGGCATCGGTGACGATCCTCCTGCTCGGCGCCGTGTGGGCCGGCGTCGCAACCCGGCGCCGCAGGGCTGGGTAGGACCCGGCACCCGGCCCCAGCATTGGACCAGATGCAATCCCCTTCCGGCCTGGGAGGGATGGGTTGCTGACGGGCCGATCCACGCCGGCGCTTGCGAAGACATGGGCGGAGCGTCAGCCGCCCGGAGCATGACTGCATCGGGTTGTCTCATTTGACCGACACCATGTCTGCAAAGACGTGGGCTGGAGCATGGCAGGTCTGCCTGCGCCAACCATGCTGCAGGCTTGGCAGTCCTGGCAGCGGGAGACGCGGGGTCACCACCCCTGCTGCGTTTGTGGGGATGACCGGTCACGGCGCCTTGCGGGGGC
This sequence comes from uncultured Acetobacteraceae bacterium, assembly GCA_964242295.1. GTDB lineage: Bacteria > Pseudomonadota > Alphaproteobacteria > Acetobacterales > Acetobacteraceae > DASWOJ01. The sequence goes on from CAXTDP010000907.1 coordinate 1,283, forward strand.
GCTAGCCGCCCATTGCCGCCCGCATGAAGGCCCGCTTCAGCCCCGGCATCCGGTGCACGCCGGCAATGCCGAGATCCCGCACCGTCCGCACCACCGGGTTGTCCGTGCTGAACAGCCGGTCCAGCACGTCCGTCGCCCCGAGCATCAGCAGGTTGTCCGGGCGCCGCGCCCGCTGGTAGCGCGCCAGCAGACCCGGCGCCCCCGGGTCCTCCCCTGCTGCCACCGCCGCGATCACCAGGCGGGACAGCTCCATCACGTCGCGGAATCCCAGGTTCAGCCCCTGCCCGGCGATGGGGTGGATGCCGTGCGCCGCGTCCCCCACCAGCGCCAGGCGGGTGTCGGCGTAGCGTTGGGCGTGCATGGCCGACAGCGGATACATCCACCGCCGCCCGATCGGCCGCACCCAGCCCAGGTGGTCGCCGAGCCGCCGCCCGATCTCCCGTCCGAATGCCGCGTCGTCCAGGGCGATCATCCGCTCCGCGGCCGGGATGCGCTCGGTCCAGACGATTGCGGAGACGTTCGGGGCGCCCTCGGTCGGACCCATCGGCAACTGGGCGAAGGGACCGGCGGGGAGGAAGTGCTCCAGCGCGACGCCGTGGTGCGGATGCTCGTGAGCGACTGCGGCGACGATGCCGCGCTGGGTGTAGGGCACCCTGGTCACGGGGATGCCGGCCTGCTCGCGCAGCGGCGACAGGCGGCCTTCCGCCGCGACCACCAGGCGGCAGCGCAGGGTGGCACCGTTGCTGACATGGACTTCGGCGCCGTCGCTGCGCCGGGTCACGGCGGCCTCGGCGGGGGCATGGACCAGCAGGCCGGCCCGGTGCATGTGGGCGTTCAGGGCCACTCGCAGCGCCCGCGCCTCCACCATCCAGCCGAACGGCTGGTCCCCGGCCTCACGGTGGTCGAAGTGCAGGAACAGCCGGGACGCGCGCTGGCCGACCCGACCGTCCGACACGCGGATGTCCAGGATCGGCGACGGCGCCTGCGGCAGGCCGTCCCATACCCCGGAGTCTTGCAGCAGCCGCCGCGACCCGGCGGCGATGGCGTAGGCGCGGCCGTCGAAGTCCGGGTGCTCCATCGGCGGCAGCGCCGCGCGGTCCACGACGGCGATGCGCACCCCACTGGCGGCAAGGCTGC
>CAXTDP010000908.1:0-2417 GCA_964242295.1 uncultured Acetobacteraceae bacterium
GGCTTGGACGGCGCCCAGGATCGGATAGCAGATTTGAACGACATGACCCCGCCCGCCAAGGCCGCCCCGGCCCTGGAAGACAGCCGCCCCACCCAGGCCGAAGCCGAGGACGCCGTCCGCACCCTGCTCCGCTGGGCCGGCGACGACCCGGCGCGCGAGGGCCTGCGCGACACCCCGCGCCGGGTCGCCAACTCCTACAAGGAGCTGTTCGGCGGCTACGCGATGGACCCCGTCCAACTGCTCGAACGCACCTTCGAGGAGGTCGAGGGCTACGACGAGATCATCCTGCTGCGCGACATACGCCTGGAAAGCTACTGCGAGCACCACATGGTCCCGATCATCGGCGTGTGCCACGTGGCTTACCTGCCGCGCAGCCGCGTCGTCGGCATCAGCAAGCTCGCCCGCGTGGTTGACGCCTACTCGAAGCGCCTGCAGATCCAGGAAAGGCTGACGGTGCAGATCGCCGCCGTCATCAACGACGTGCTGCAGCCGCATGGCGTCGCCGTGATCATCGAGGCCGGGCACCAGTGCATGACCACCCGCGGCGTCCACAAGCCCGGCGTCAGCATGGTGACCAGCCGCATGCTCGGCGCCTTCCGCGACAACCCCGTGACCCGGCGGGAACTGATGGCGCTGATCGGGCAGCGGTCGTCCGCGGAATTCGCAACCTAGACTGCGATCGCCTTCCGGATCGCCGCGATGGACGCCGCCGACGACCAGTCCGCCGCGCCCTCTACCCTCGCCCGCTCCCGCCCGGCGCGGTCTATCAGCAGCGTCGTCGGTATCCCGCGCGCACCCAGGGCACGCCCCGCCGCCCCTCGCTGGTCCAGCAGGACCGGCAGGCTGCGTATGCCGCGCTCCTGATAGAAGCGCTCCACCGCCGGGGCGCCGCCACGGTCCGACGACAGGGCGAGCACCGCGATGTCCCCGCCCACCTTCCGCGCCAGCTCGTCCAGCGCCGCCATCTCCGCCACGCAGGGCACGCACCAGGTCGCCCACAGGTTCAGCACGACGCCATGCCCGGCATAACGGTCCAGGCCGTGCACGGCGCCGTCCGCATCGGTGAACTGCAGCTCCGGCACCGCGGCGGGACCCTCGACCACCAGGTGATCCAGTCCGCGCAGCCCGTCCTGCGCCGCCGTGGGTTTGCGCGGCATGGCCGCCGCCGGTAGAGTCAGGGCCGCCGCCAGCAGGGTGCGGCGCTTGAATGGGGTCATGGGAAGTCCTTGAGCAGCATGTCCGAACCAGGCCCCATCCTACCAGCGGATGCCCGGAACGCCCAAGCCAATGTGCAGTGGGGCGGCCGCTTCTCAAGCGGCCCCGGCGTCATCATGCAGGAGATCAACGCCTCCATCAGCTTCGACCAGCGGATGTGGCGCCAGGACATACGCGGCAGCCTCGCCCATGCCGCCATGCTGGCCCGCGCCGGGGTGATCGCCCCGGGCGACGAGACCGCGATCACCGACGGCCTGCAGGGCATCGCCGCCGAGATCGAGGCCGGGCGCTTCCCCTTCGTGGACGACCTCGAAGACATCCACATGAACATCGAGGCCCGCCTGATCGAGCGCGTCGGCGAGGCCGGCAAGCGCCTGCACACCGCCCGCAGCCGCAACGACCAGGTGGCGACCGACTTCCGCCTGTGGGTGCGCGACGCGTTGGACGGCTTGGACGCCCAGGCTGCCGACCTGATGCGGGCGCTGGCCGACCGCGCCGCCGAGTTCTCGGACGCGCCGATGCCGGGCTTCACCCACCTGCAAACCGCACAGCCCGTGACCCTCGGCCACCACCTGCTGGCCTATGTCGAGATGCTGTCCCGCGACCGCGGCCGCCTGGCCGACTGCCGCCGCCGGCTGAACGAGTGCCCCCTCGGCTCGGCGGCCCTGGCCGGCACCAGCTTCCCGATAGACCGTGCCCACACCGCCGCCGCCCTGGGCTTCGACCGTCCCACCGCCAACTCGCTGGACGCCGTGTCCGACCGCGACTTCGCCCTGGAGTTCCTGTCCGCCGCCGCGATCTGCGCGGTGCACCTCAGCCGCCTGGCCGAGGAGTTCGTGATCTGGTGCAGCGCCCCCTATGGCTTTATCCGGCTATCCGACGCCTTCACCACCGGCAGCAGCATCATGCCGCAGAAGCGCAACCCCGACGCCGCGGAGCTGGCGCGGGCCAAGTCCGGCCGCGTCACCGGCGCCTTGGTCTCTTTGCTGATGGTGATGAAGGGCCTGCCCCTGGCCTATGCCAAGGATATGCAGGAGGACAAGGAGCCGGTGTTCGACGCCGCCGACGCCCTGGCCCTGTCGCTCGCCGCAACGGCCGGCATGGTGCGGGACATGCAGCCCGACCTGGCCCGGCTGCGCGCCGTCGCCGGCTCCGGATACTCCACCGCGACCGACCTGGCGGACTGGCTGGTGCGCGTGCTG
>CAXTDP010000909.1:0-2412 GCA_964242295.1 uncultured Acetobacteraceae bacterium
TCAAGAACGAGGTGGACAACACCGCCTTCCCGCCGGTGTTCATCCCGAACCCGCCAACGCTGGACAACTTCGTCCAGGTGTTCGAGCGCAACGACTTCCTGCTGTATGCCTGGAACTCAGTCGTGGTTTCGTTCGGGGCGACGGGCATCGCGCTGCTGATCGGGGTTCCCGCGGGCTATGGCATCGCCAAGGCGCGCGCGGCACGGGCGGCGCTGCTGATCCTGGTGGCGCGGATCACGCCGGGGCTGGCCTACCTGATCCCGCTGTTCCTGCTGTTCCAGTGGCTCGGGCTGACGGGCACCCTAACGGCGCTGGTGATCGCGCACTTGGTCATCACCGTGCCGATCGTGGCCTGGGTGATGATCGGCTTCTTTGAGGGGCTGCCAGCCGAACTGGAGGAGGCTGCGCTGGTGGATGGCGCCACCATCTGGCAGGCCTTCTGCCATGTGGCGCTGCCGCTGGCCCGGCCGGGCATCACCGTGGCGACGATTCTCGCCTTCATCTTCAGTTGGAACAACTTCATCTTCGGCGTCGTGCTGGCGGGACGCACCACGCGCACCCTGCCGGTCGCCGTTTACAGCGTGCTGACGTTCGAGCAGGTGAGTTGGGGACCGCTGGCGGCGGCTGCCCTGCTCGTTACTGCGCCGGTGCTGCTTCTGACCCTGCTGATGCAGCGCCAGATCGTTGCCGGACTGACTGCAGGCGGAGTCAAGGGCGGTTGACGACCGGCCGTGCCGACTGGATGCCGGTCAACAGGACCCGTTAGGCAATACCGGGCGGCCCCGACCCAGCAATTCCTGGATCAGCCGAAGCTGGGATGGACCGGGAGGCGGACGTTGCTACGTACGGCCTTCCGAGTCCTGATCCCGCGAGTAAAACCGAACAAGCTGGCTTATTCGGGTTGCGGCTTAGTTTGCGTTTACAACCTTCAAGGATGCCTCGGCCTTGGAGCCGCTCGCGGCAGCGGGGCGCTTTGCAGCCACTGTCGCCTCTGACATGATCGAGCGCAGGTCGCGCAGGAATGCCTGGCCCTTGATCGTACGCTGCACGAGGACGCTGCGGCGGTCCATCGGGTCCACCTTGCGCCGTGCAAGGTCCAACTCGCCCAACCGGTCCAGGGCACGAGTTATGGCGGGCTTGGACACGTTCAGGTCGGCTGCCAGCCCACGAACGGTATGGGCACCGTCTTGCAGGTAACAGGTGAGGAAGACGCCCAACTGCCGTGCGGATAGGTCAGGCCCGTCACGTCGGACAAGTGCAACGATCGTATCGCGCAGGACGCCGACGAATTGGTCTGGGGTGGGGGGTGCTGCCACAGTAAATATCCTTTCAAGGAAGCCGTTGTCTCGCCTTGGACGCCAGTCGCACGCTGATTAGGCATATTCTTGGGGCTGCGGGCAAGGTTCGTTACCGGAACAGAGTCGACTTGGTGATGCCACAATTTGTTAACAGGTGCTGGTCGTTAGATTTTCTCCCGTATTGTTCTCAACTCCGTTACCGGATCGAGATTGCGTTATCTATGGCCTGCTCACCGGCCTGCCCGCCGCCAACTCTTGCAGGCCGGCAAACAGGGCACGCAGGCCGAGGGCTTCGCCGCCCTCGGGCCGTCCGGGCCTGGTGGCGTCGTTCCAGGCGTAGGTGTCCAGGTGGACCCAGGGCGTGCCCGAGGGCACGAAGCGCTGCAAGAACAGGGCCGCCGTGATGGCGCCGGCCATCGGCTTGCTTGACACGTTGTTGATGTCGGCGACCGTGCTGGCCAACCAGGGGTCGTAGCCGGGCCATAGCGGTAGACGCCACAGCGGGTCATGCACTGCCGCCCCCGCCGCGAGCAGCGACGACGCCAGCGCGTCTCCGGCGGCGTCGTGCGCAGTGAACATCGCCGGCAGATCGGGTCCGAGGGCAACGCGCGCGGCGCCGGTCAGCGTGGCGGCATCCAGCAGCAGGGACGGACGCAGGTCGGACATTTCCGCCAGCAAGTCGCACAGCACCAGGCGGCCCTCGGCGTCGGTGTTGCCGACCTCCACCGTAAGACCGCGCCGGGTATGCAGCACGTCCAGCGGGCGCATGGCGTCGCCGGACACCATGTTCTCGACGCAGCCGATCCGCACCTGCAGCCGCAACGGCAGGTCGGCGTCCATCACCATGCGCGCCAACCCGAGCATCAGGGCGGCGCCGCCCATGTCCTTCTTCATGCGCAGCATCCCGGACGACGGCTTCAGGTCGTAGCCGCCACTGTCGAAGCACACGCCCTTGCCGCACAGGGCCACCAGCGGCGCATCCGCCCCAGCGCCGCTGCCGGTCCAAGCGAAGCCGGCGACGGCGGGCGCACGGGTGCTGCCGCGGCCCACGGCGGCGACGGTGGGATAGGCCGTTTGCAGCGCGTCCCCGGCGGCATGCAGCGGCTCGGCGCCG
>CAXTDP010000910.1:0-2412 GCA_964242295.1 uncultured Acetobacteraceae bacterium
CCGGTTGCAACGGCCGCTGCCCCGGCCAGCGCCGCCCGGCGGCCGATCATGTGCGGCCGATCATGCCCGCCCCGGCCATGCCCGCTCTGGTCATGTGCGCCCCGGTCATGCGCGCTTGACGTTCCAGAACAGCGCGAAGCCGTTCAGCACCCCTTCAAGGCTGGTGCGATACGCCGTGGGCTGCAGATACTGCCCCATCGGGATATAGGGCACCGACTTGAACGCCTCCTTCTGGATGGCGGCGCAGATGGCAGCCTGCGCCTTCACGTCCGGGGCGTCGAACCACTGGTCGCGCAGGTGCTCGATCTCCATGTCGCTCGGCCAGCCGATCCACGCCTGCTCGCCGTTGCAGCGCAGCGACAGGTGGCCGGAGGGGTCCAGGTGGTCCGTGCCGGCCCAGGCCGTGCAGAAGGCGCTCCAGCCCCCCTGCTCCACCGGGTCCTTCTTGGCCCGGCGGGTGACGACGCTGCCCCAGTCGGTGCTGATGTAGTCCACGTTCATCCCGGCGCGCTTCATCATGTCCGCCGCCACGTCCGCCATCGCCTTCAGCACCGGGAAGTCGGTCGCGGCCATCAGCACCACGCGCTCGTTGTTATAGCCAGCGGCCTTCAGGTCGCGCTTCACACGGTCCATGTCGCGCGGGCTGGTCAGCGCCTCCATCCCGACGTCGCTGGCCATCGGCGTGTCCGGGCAGAAGAAGCCGACGCCGGTGCGCGACATCTTGGGGTCGGTGCCGACGACGGCCGTCACCACGTCTTCCTGGCTGACGGCGCCGAGCAGGGCGCGGCGTATGCCTGGGTTGTTGAACGGCGGCTGCAGGTGGTTGAAGCGCAGGATCGGGATCTGTCCCGACGGTTCCTGCACCACGACCTTGACGCCCCGCGAGCGCGACAGCAGCGGCATCAGGTCGGCGGTGGCGTAGTCCCACCAGTCCTGCTCGTTGTTGATCAGCGCCTGGGCGGCGGTGGTCGGGTCGGGGATGGTGGTCCACACCACCCGGTCGAAGTTCACCACCTTCGGCCCGCTGGTCCAGTCGGTCTTGCCGCCCTCGCGCGGCTTGTAGCCGGCAAAGCGCTCGTAAACGACACGGGCGCCGGGCACCCGCTCATCGGCCTTGAAACGGTAGGGGCCGCTGCCGGTCATATCCGTGACCTGGGTGAAGGGGTCGGTCTTGGCGATCCGCTCCGGCATGATCGCCGGCATATACAGCGGCGTCTTGGCCAGCGCGTTGGGCAGCAGCGCGAACGGCGTCTTCAGGCGGAACACCAGGGTGCGGTCGTCCTTGGCCGACAATTCGTCGGTCCGCGCCATCAAGGCGCCGCCAAAGGCGTCCCGCTTGCCCCAGCGCTGCAGGCTGGCGACGCAGTCGCGGGCGCGCACCGGTTCGCCGTCGTGGAACAGCAGGCCGGGGCGCAGGGTCAAGGTCCAGGTCCTGCCGTCGTCCTCCGTCGTGAACGACTCCAGCATCTGCGGCGAGGGGCGATACTGGCCGTCCTGCCCGAACAGCGTGTCATACACCATGAAGGCGTGGTTGCGGGTGACGTAGGCCGTGGTCCACATGGGATCGAGCACTGTCAGGTCCGCCTGCGGAATGAAGCGCAGCGTGCGCGCATCCTGGGCACGCGCCACGTTCGGCAGAGCCAGGAGCGCCGGCGCGGCCAGCAGGGTGCGGCGTTTCATCTCGTGTCCTCCGTCGTGACATCGGAGCAAACCACGGCGCCGATCCCGACGCCAGCGGCCGGAACGATAGGGCGCAGGGGTAAGTTCACGGTTGACGGAGTAGCCCATTCTTGGTGCAAGGCGGCATGGCAAGGGATGGGTGGATGGCTCGCATCGGGATGCTGATCGGCTTACTTGTGCTGCCCGGCTGCAGCTCCCTCCTGTCGGAAGGGTCGGCGGACGTGGCCGGCATCGCCGGTGCAGGGGCGGCCAGCGCGGTCACGAGCAGCGCCGCCGCTGCCGCCGCCATCGGCCTGGGCGTGCGGTCGCTTGCCGCGGAAGGGGTGAAGTATACCGCCCGCCGCGTTCACCGCACCGAGCAGGATGCAATCGCCGCCGCGGCTGGGCCGCTCGACCCGGGAACGGTCGCCCCCTGGCTGGTCAAGCACAGCCTGCCGCTGGAGCCGGACGCCGCGGGCCAGGTCGTCGTCAGCCGTGACTTCGGCGCCGGGGCGTTCCGCTGCAAGGAGATCGTGTTCTCCGTGGACAAGACGACCCGCACCGGGACCGAGCGCAGCTTCTACACGGCGACCGTGTGCAGGGATGGCACGGCATGGCGCTGGGCCTCGGCAGAGCCGGCCGTCGCGCGCTGGGGCGGGCTGCAATGACGGCCCCGGCCCGATGAGGGCGCGCTGGTTCTTTGGCCTGGCGCCGCTGCTGCTGACCGGGTGCGCATTCGGTGCGGACGTGGCA
>CAXTDP010000911.1:0-2407 GCA_964242295.1 uncultured Acetobacteraceae bacterium
AGCGACCGGCCATCTTGCTGTCGCGGACCGGCCATCAATGCTGTCGCGCTACACCGCCCACAGCCGCGCCAACTCACGATGGCTGTCACCGCACATTGCAACCTGCGCTGTGTTGGTTGCCGCTATGGGCGTGACTTTATGCCAGGGGCGCGGCTTTCGCTCGATGTCGCGTGCGGCGCGATCTCGGATGCCAAGGCGGGCGGGGTGGACACTGTTCGTCTCTACGGTGGCGAGCCACTCCTCCACCCTGACCTGCCCGCCATGGTCCAGCACGCAACGTCACTGGGCCTGCGGACCTACATCACCACGAACGGGACGCACCTCGGGCAACGCATCGAGGCGCTCTACAAGGCAGGGCTGCGGCTGGCCACCATTGGTTTTTACGGCCTTGATCCCGCCTACACCGCCCACACCGGTCGGGCCGGACATTTCGAGCGGCTGGAGCGCAGCCTGGCCATCGTGCGCGAACGTTACGGCAAGGAGGTTGAGCTTCAGCTCAACTACGTTGTGATGCGCGGCACCTGTGATCCTGAGCCGCTCGCTGCTGCCTGGGCCTTCGCCGAGCGCTTCGACATGTTCTTCCACCTCGACCTAGCAAGCCCGACAACTCCCTTTTTCCGGAACACGGACGCTGATCTAGTGGCTGGCGAGGAGGAACGGCCAGGGCTGGAGCGGCTCGCAGAGGCGCTGCTCGCGTACAAGCGCGATCAACCGGCGCGACTGCTGCACTCGCCTGAGTTCCTCCGTTCCGTGCCTGATTGGATGGTGCAGGGCACGCGCATGCAGGTGCCCTGCGACGCTTACAATCTGATCTGGATTGGCGCGGACGGCTCGGTGCAGCTTTGCGACACCGCCCTGCCGCTCGGCAGTCTCCACCAAACCCGATTGCGGGACATCCTATTCGGGCCGGCGCACACCAAGGCGGCCCAGGACGCTTTCAAGCTGAACTGCCCCAACTGCACCTGCCTTGTGGACAGCCGCATCCAGAAGCACGCCCCCAGCGTGCGCCGTTATCGAGAGCCTTTGCCAGGAGAGCGTGCCCATGTCTGACGCCGTCGCCGCTCCAGGGCGCCCCACCCCCACTGCCGGGAGCCTGTCCGACGCTGCTCGAACGGTGGTCCGTGCCGTCGCACGACGCAGCCCCGCCCTCAAGGGCGCCCTGAAAGGTGCACAGGTCGGCCTTGGCCTAGCCGAGCACACCATCGCAGAGGTACTTCCGGCTGTGCTCCGACCACGGCCGCGGCGGCTGACCGTGGCAGTGACGGCTCACTGCAATCTACGATGCACAGGTTGCCGCTATGGACGCGACTTCATGCCTGGCGAGCAGCTCAGCCTGGAGAAGATGCGCGAACTGCTGAACGATGCTCGCGCCTGCGGCGTCGAACAGGTCCGCCTTTACGGCGGTGAGCCCCTGCTGCACCGCGACTTGCCGGAGATCGTGCGACATTCCGTGAGCCTCGGCCTGTCCACCTACGTGACCACCAACGGCACACTGCTACGCCACCGATTTGATGCCCTCTACGATGCCGGCCTACGCAACCTGACCATCGGCTTCTACGATACCGGCGCGCGATACGACGCCTACGTGGGCCGGCGTGACCGCTATGCCCGATTGGAGGAGGGTATGTCGCATGTACGCCGCAAGTATGGAAGCGACGTTGCTGTCCAGCTCAACTACCTCATCATGCGTCCGTCGTGCGACCTCGAAGCCCTGCATGATGCCTGGGAGTTCGCCGTCCGGCACGATCTGACCTTCAACACCGACCTGATCCACTATTCCCTGCCCTACTTCACCGAAGGGCCGGAGCGGGAATTGCAGTTCACCGAGGCGGATCGGCCTGCGTTACAGGCGCTCGCCGCCGAGCTGGTGCGCTTGAAGCAACAGCATCCGGAGCGGATGCGGGACTCGCTCATGAGCCTGCGTTCCATCCCGGACTGGCTGTTGAAAGGGCCGGATATGCGCGTGCCGTGTGACGCTCGCAATCTGCTCTGGGTCGGGGCTGATGGGACAGTTCAGATGTGCTACGTCACCTTCCACCTGGGCAACCTGCACGAGCGTCGGCTACCGGAAATGCTGTTCGGCGACGTGCATAAGCAAGCGGCACGCGATGCTTTCAAGCTGAACTGCCCCAACTGCCATTGCGAACGCGACACCCGGGTGCAGAAGCATCTACCCAGCCGCAAGCTCTACAGCGGCTCGCCCGCATAGAGTCCGCGGTAGGTTTCCCATTCCCGTGTGAAGGTAAACTGTGCGGCGCGAGCGCGGGCTCGCGTCCCAAGGATGGTGCGCAGGCCATTGTCCTCAAGCAGCTGCGTGATGGCAGCGGCGAGCACGGGAGGATCCCTCGGCGGCACTAGTACTCCGCGCCGGAAGTAGCGACCCTGGTTTCGGGTGAGTTTTCGCTGC
>CAXTDP010000912.1:0-2406 GCA_964242295.1 uncultured Acetobacteraceae bacterium
GGCCGGCACACCGGGGAAGCGGTCCACCAACCGGCTGCCGGCGCTGCCCTCGCCCGCGGCGTAGATCAACTCGAAAGACGGGTGGCCCGCGACCAGGCGCATCGCCTCGCCGCCGCCAAAGCCGCTGATCCCGACAATGCCGACGCGAATGCTCATGGTGTCCTACTCCCTTGCACAGCACCGCTTGCAAGCTGCGTCATTGTGGGTGGGTGACCGCCACCCGCAACCCGAATAGGATCATCACCGTCCCGGCCACGCGGTTGATCGTTGGTGTCATGCGCCCATACAGCCGCCTGGCTGGGGCGCCCGAGAGCAAGAGCGAAAGGCTCCCATACCAGCCGAAATTGCAGGTCCAGGTCACCAGCACGACTGCGACGACCGTGCCGGGTCCGGCGTCGGGTGGCATGAAGGTGCCGAACACGCTGGAGAAGTAAACGAGCGTCTTGGGATTGGTGATGTTAGACGCGAAGCCACGCGCGAAGCTCACGAGGAGGCGTTGCGGTACGCCGGGGACAGACTGGCCTTCGACGACACTGAATTTTGAGCGCAGGAGCTTGATCCCGAGCCAGACAAGATAGGCCGCACCGGCGTAGGACACGAAGGCGTACAGCCAGGGGAACGCCAGGAACACCGCTTTGAGGCCATAGGCGGCGCTGGTGACCCATATGGCGCCGCTCGCGCAGATGCCGGCGATGACGGCAAAGGCGTTGGCTCGGCGGCTTGCGACCGCCGTCTGTGCGACCAGTACAGCGTTAGGACCGGGCGTCATCGTGAGCAGCCCGTGGACGGCGAAGATGGTTGCAATCACGGAAAAAGGTGGCATGGCGACCTCATCCTTTGATGGCGTTAAGCCGCGACGGTCCCATCTTGAACCAGGCTTTCGCGATCCTGCCGTTCTCGACCTCGTAGATTGCGATCACGTCCACCTCGCCGGGACCGTCCGGGAAGGTGCGCGTGACCGTCTCCTGATCGACAACCACGTCCGCGACAGTGATGCGTTTCAGGAGACGTCCGTGCAGGTTCGGCTCCTTGAACCGGTCAACGTGTCGCCTGCGCACCTCGGCTGCCCCGCTCGCGAGCAGCCTGTCGGGGAATTCGTAGTACGCGCAGTCATCGGCCCACCACTGCATGAATGCGCCAATGTCGCGTGCGTTGTAGGCGTCGAGCTGACCCTGCACAGGAAGCTCGGCCTGCGAGCGGAGCAGCTTGCTCATATGCACGGCGACGCCGTTCATGAAGGCCTCTTCGCGGTCCACTTGATAGCCGAGCCTGAGATAGAGCTGCACGTTCTCCACGAAAGCCTTGTTCGTGTAGAGCCGCACCTCCGGGAGGCCCAGGGACGCCGCCAGCCCCTCGGCGTGCGCCAGGAGCCGGCGCCCGTGCCCGCCTCCCTGGCCTTCGGGCAGGACGGCCACGTTCTCAATCAGAAGATGGTCAGTCGCAGGGATCGTCTCGATCAGCGCCACCAAGCGGTCGTCCACGTAGAGCAGGTCTATTAGGTGGTCCCGCACCGCCGCGTCGTAGTCCGCCATCATCGGCCTGGGCTCCCGGCCGATGATTGGAACCCATTTGGCATAGGCCGCCCGGGTCAGTTCACGAATGGTCACCGCGTCGGCCGGGACTGCGCGCCGCAGCCTGATACCTCCTGCGCTCGGCACGGGACCTTCCCGTCCAGATGGGTCTTGGTTCTGCATGATCTTCTCCTGGAAGGAGGGCAAAGAAAAACCCCCGAAGCCGGGAGCTGCGGGGGTTTGAAAGCGCGGGCTGAGGGCTGCCCTGTCTAGTGCGAACCTACGATGAGGCTGACATTTCTGAGGGGAACCGATCTGCACGCAGCCTTGAAGCCGCCGCTGAGGAGCAGCGTCGGCGTCGGTTCGCGGTGGTGAGGCACAGAACACCCATGCTGTGAGCTTAGAAGCACCCTTCCACAGCGGTCAACAGGGACAACCAGAACTGTACCACTTCGTCTAACGACCCCAGACGAAATGGTACAGCTCGGACTTGGCACATGCTGGTCAGCTTTGAGACGCATGCTACGGTGGCCTCCTTGGTGGGGCAGTGAATGCCTACCCCGCTCCCTGCGCCTTCCGTACCCCGTCCAGCACCGCCTCATGCGTCGCCAGTATCCGCCGCAGCGTGGGCTTCCCCTTGTCGCTCGCTTCGGAAATGCCCTCGTGCATCTCCTCGATCCCCGTCGTCATCTGCTCGGCCAAGCCGGATAGCCGCTCCTGTAGCTGCTCGCCGTCATCCTTCAGTTCGACCGTCCAAATCGCCAGGACGCGGGAGAGTTCGGTGGCGGCGCGGTCGGGTAGGACGCCCGCTTGCAAGAGTTTGATGAGGGGGGCCAGGTCGGCAGCAGGGGAGCGGGACATGCATGGGAAGGTGGGTAAGCGGACCGTAGGTGGC
>CAXTDP010000913.1:0-2402 GCA_964242295.1 uncultured Acetobacteraceae bacterium
CGCAAACCGTGGGGGCCGCGGCCATCGCCGCCTTCACGGTCGGCGGCAGCACGGTGCTGCGGGTGGCGCGGGAACGGCCGGAGTGCCCGGTGCTGGGCCTGACCACCAGCCTGCAGACGGCCCGGCGGCTGGCCGTGGTGTCGGGCGTCCATGCCGTGCTGACGGGAGAGCTGCACACCATGACCGAGACCGTCACCCGCGCGGCGCGCATCGCCCGCTCAGAGGGATTCGCGCAGCCCGGTCAGGAGGTGGTCGTGACGGCCGGGGTGCCGTTCAACCAGCCGGGCACCACCAATGCGCTGCGTGTGACGCAGGCTTAGTCGCCAAAGCTTGGCGACGCCGAGGGCAGGAGATGCAAATATTTCCGACGACAGGCTTCGTGCAGCATCACCCCGGGACCAAGAGGTAAAGTAGCTGCCTTGACCGATCTGCCTTGGATACAGCGTGCCCCCGGCTTGCCCTACTTCATCACCGAACACGGCGACCCCTGGACCCCCATCGGCCAAAACGACGCCATGCCCTGGGTGGACTGGAACGGCGTGCTCCATCAGCGCGACCTGCCGGCAGTGGCCGGGCACCTGGCCTGGCTGCGCGAGCAGGGCGTGACCTGCCTGCGCTTCATGCTGGAGTATTCGGAGTTCGGCGGCCACTTCTTCGAGCAGCCGGCCGGCGTGTTCAACCCCGTGCTGGTCCAGGCATGGGACGACCTGTTCCGCCTTTGCGGAGAGGCCGGGCTGCGCCTGCTGCTGACGCCGCTGGACACCTACTTCCACTGGGTCCGCTGGGACCTGCACCCCTACAACAGCGCCAACGGTGGCCCTTGCGACGCGCGCACGAGCCTGATGGTGCATCCCGAGGTCCGCCGCCTGGTCAAGGCCCGGCTGCAATTCGCGACGGAACGCTGGGGCGGCTCCGGCACCCTGTTCGCCTGGGATCTATGGAACGAGATGCACCCGGTCCAGGGCGAGGACCGGCCCGGCTGCTTCGAGGACTACATCGGCGACGTCGGTCCGTTCTTGAAGGAAATCGAGCTGCGCACCCACGGACGCGCCCACCCGCAATGCGTGTCGGTGTTCGGGCCGGAGCTGCACTGGAAGCCCTGGCTGAACGAGCCGGTGTTCCGCCACCCGGCCCTCGATTTCGCCAACAACCACTTCTACGAGGAGGAAACGATAGACCACCCCTCCGACACGGTGGCGCCCGCGCTGGCGGTGGGCAAGCTAGTGCGGGAAGCCTTGGCGGAGATCACCGATCAGCGCCCGTTCTTCGACAGCGAGCACGGGCCGATCTACACCTTCAAGGACCACGGCCGCACGTTGGACGAGGCGTTCGACGACGAATACTTCCGGCACATGCAATGGGCGCACCTGGCGTCCGGCGGCGTGGGCGGCGGGATGCGCTGGCCGAACCGCAACCCGCACCGGCTGACGCACGGGATGCGCCGGGCGCAGCGGAACCTGGCCGACTTCCTGCCGCTGGTGGACTGGGCGACGTTCGACCGGCGCCCGGTTGATGCGCTGACAGACGATCCGAACGTCGCCTGCTTCGCCTGTGCGGACACGCGGCAGGCCGTGCTGTTCCTGCTGCGGACGGCGCCGCTGCTGGGGGATGGTTGCGTGGACCCGGCGGCGCGGCGCGGCGTGGGCGTCGTGGTGCCGGGGCTGGCGCCGGGGCGTTACCAGGCCCGGGTTTGGGACACGCAGACGGGGCGGGCCTGTCGCATCATCATGGCCGAGGCCGGGATGGACGGTTTGCGGCTGGACGTGCCGGCGTTTGCCGTGGGGGTGGCGCTGGCGGTGCGGCCAGGCAGGGGCTGACGGCGCCTCGCGACCGGGGTGACGCTGCCGGACCCCAGGCACCAGGGGCGCAGCGGCACGCACAGGCCGGCAGGGCCTCTTGCCCCGTCAGCCCCGGCGATCACGCGGCGATCACCGTGCCGGGCTGGGTCGTCGCGCTCCCCTGGCCCGTCCCATAGGCGCTCAGCGCCTTGCCGATTTGGGCAAGCAGGTCTGCAGGGCTTGAGCCGGACGCCTGCTGGGACGAGGACGCGGCGCTCGCGCCGGGGATAGCCGCTGCGCCCGTCTCGCCCGCATCCGCGGACTGGGAGCCGGAAGGAGGCGCCCCATGCCCGTGACGGTGGTGGCCGCCCCCATGCACCTTGCCGAGATCGTTGAGCACCGTACTCAGGCCGGCCAACTGGTTCTGGGAAAGACTGCCGGCTGCGGAGCTGCTGACCGTGCCGCTGCTGGCCGCGCTGGCTGTCCCGTCGCCTGATGCGGCTCCCGTCCCGGCGACCGTGCCGGCGCTGCCGGCGGCCGGTGCCGCACCCGTTGCAGTGTTGCCGGCCTGCAAGCTGATCAGCAGCGAATTGACATCGGCGATCAGCTTCGACGCGGGGCCGC
>CAXTDP010000914.1:0-2397 GCA_964242295.1 uncultured Acetobacteraceae bacterium
AGCCGGAACAGCGGCAGCGCGATGCGTCCGGGCACCGCGACCTTGCGCCGCCGCTCGGTCGCCGGGTCCATCCGACTCACCAGCGGCGGCGCCAGGTGGAACACCGGCGCGTCGCCATAGCTGGCAGCGGCGTGCTGGCGCGCGACCTCGTATTCGTCCTTGATCGCCAGCACGCGGTAGTAACCCTCCGCCACCGCGCGGCTCAGCGCGCCGGGCGCTCCGGCCACCGTCGTCTCCCTTGTCCGCGCCGCGTCCACCAGGCCGCGGTAGCGCACGGCCAGCTTGGCGTTGCCATACTCCGTCAGCTCCGCGGCCCGCCGCTCCACCAGCGCGTCCAAGTCGTCCGGCAGCGGCGCACGGTCCCGCATGATCTCGTCCGCCAGCGCCGGGTTCGCCGCCAGGATGCGGCCCCACAGGAACGCCCGCCGGTTCAGCGGCACGGCAGTCCCATTCAGCTCCATTGCCCGCAGCAGCGCGCCTTGGCCGACCGGCACCAGTCCCATCTGCCAGGCCAGCCCCAGCAGCAGCGTGTTCATCGCCTGTGCATTGCCGAACAGCCGCTCGGACAGCGCGGCGCCATGCAGGAAGCGGGACCGCTCCGCCGAAGTGCTCCGCCCGATGGCCCGGCGATGCAGCCCGGCGTCCAGCACCAAGTCCCGTTCCCGGATGAAAGCGGCGCCGGGCTGCAGGTCCAGGTTGCCGACGACGCCTGCCGAGCGCTTGCACCGCCCCAGCACGTCCGCCCCCGCACCCACCGCCATGTCGGCGGCCAGCAACAGGTCAGCCTCGCGCTGCGGGATGCGTACCACGTCCAGCCCGCCGCCTTCCGCTCCCCCGCCTTCCGCATGGGGAGCGGCAATCTGCACATGCGACACCACGGCGCCGTTCTTCTGCGCCAGCCCGGTGAAGTCCAACGTGCTGACCTGGCGCCCCTCCAGATGCGCCGCCATCGCGACGATGGCGCCGCAGGTCACAATCCCGCCGCCGCCGATGCCGGCGAACAGGCCGCGCCACGGCTGCTCCATGCCCGGCAGCGTGGGATCGGCCAGCCCTGCCGCCAGCTCCGGCTCCCGCGCCGCCCAGACTGCCGCATAGTCCACTTTGCCGATGGGCGCGTCCGACTTGGTGGTTACGAAGCTGGGGCAGAAGCCCTTGAGGCAGGACAGGTCGGTGTTGCAGCTTGTCGGGCTGATGCGGCGCTTGCGCCCGTGGTCGGTCTGCACCGGCTCGATGGCGATGCAGTTGCTTTGCGCGGTGCAGTCGCCGCAGTTCTCGCACACGGCCTCGTTGATGACGACGCGGGTTTCCGCGGCGGCCAGCTTGCCGCGCTTGCGGCGGCGGCGCTTCTCGGTGGCGCAGACCTGGTCGTAGATGATGGCGCTGACGCCGGGCTGCTCGCGCATCCGACGCTGCACCGCGTCCATCTCGTCGCGTCCGTGCCGCAGGGTGCCCGGCGGCAGCGCCGCAGCCGGGGGCAGCCGCGCTGGATCGTCTGCCACGACCGCGAGCAAGCCTACGCCTTCCGCATGCAGTTGCCGCGCGATGGACAGCACGTCCGTCCCGCCCTCGGCCGGCTGGCCGCCCGTCATGGCGACCGCATCGTTATACAGCAGCTTATAGGTGATGTTCGCCTGGGCCGCGACCGCCTGCCGGATCGCGAGCAGGCCGGAGTGGGTATAGGTGCCATCGCCCATGTTGGCGAACATGTGCGGCATGTCCGTGAACGGCGCCAAGCCGATCCACGGCACGCCCTCCCCACCCATTTGGGAGAAGGTCCGCGTCGCCTCCGACGTCGTGAGCGCCATCGTATGGCAGCCAATGCCCGCCATCGCGTGGCTGCCGTCCGGCAGCCGAGTGCTGGTGCTGTGCGGACAGCCCGCGCAGAACGCCGGCGCGCGGGCCAGCAGGCCCGGCAAACGCTCCGGGGCGGCATGCGGCGCCTCGGCTTGCACCTCTAGCCCGGCGTCACGCAGGAACCGCCCCAACGCCGTCATCGACAGTTCCGGCGACAGCTCCATCGTGGCGGGCAGCAATGGTGCGCCCTGCAAGTCCTGCTTGCCCTGGATCGGCGGCCGGTCCCGGAGGTTATACAGGGCCGCGCGAAGCTGCTCCTCCACGTTGGCCCGCTTCTCCTCGACGACCAGCACGGCCCGCTTGCCCTCGCAGAACTCCCGCAGGCCCACCGGTTCGATCGGCCAGGACAGCGCGACCTTGAACACCGCGATGTCGGGGGAGCGGTCCAGGCCCATGCGGCGCAGCGCGTGCATCAGGTCGTGGTGCGCCTTGCCGACCGTGACGATGCCGACCGGCGCATCCCGGTGCCCGTGCATCAGCCGGTCCAGCCGGTTCGCCCGCGCCCAGGCCAGCGCCGCCGGCAGCCGCTCCGACACCATGCGC
>CAXTDP010000915.1:0-2397 GCA_964242295.1 uncultured Acetobacteraceae bacterium
CACGTCACCGCATCAGGGTAAAGCTGTGCCTCCCGGGAAGGGCTGCCGGCAGCAGGCGGTCTGAGTGCGAGGACGGCGCAGCCTCAACCCTGATGACAGTCTGCATGACCTTGCCCGATCGCCAGAGCCGCAACTCCGCCTGCTCGCCAACGGCGCAGCACGCCATGGCCGTCACGATATCACTGCCGCGTCGGGTCAGCTGCCGATCAATGGCCAGCAGGACGTCGCCAACCTTCAAGCCCGCGCGCTCGGCGGGGCTGTTGCGGGCGATCCTGACGATCAAGCGGCCGACATCACCGGAACCCGGAAGCGGCCGCGCCAGTTCGGTCTTCACTCCCAGCCATCCCTGCCCTGGGGGCGGGACCTCGCGATCCACAGAGGCGGGCGAGTTCAACATCACCAAGCTGGACGGCAATGACCGGGGTGCCGCAGCGTTGGTGAGCTCAAACGACGCGGCGACCGTAGGGAGGTGATCCCGTGCGGCGTGACCTGCGGGACTAGCAATGGGCCGTCCTGCGCAGTGGGGGGCTTCGGTCGCACCCTGGCTGGCCCGCGCACGGCCGAGCACGAGTTGGTCCACGATCAGGCCTGCGATCCCCTGCAGCAACTCGCCGTCCGCCGTGCTCAGCTCGCCCGGCTGCTGACCCATGACCGAGACTGTCCCGAGCCGGTAGCCTTCCCAGTCAGTCAGGGCCACTCCCGCATAGAACCGGATGAACGGCGCTTCCTGGACAAGGGGGTGCCGGTTGAACCTGACGTCGGCCAGCGTGTCAGGCACGACGAGGCTGCCGGTGTCGGTGGCGATGGCATGGTGGCAGAACGAGAGATGCCGCGGCAGTTCGACGACGTGCATGCCAGCAGACGCCTTCACCCATTGCCGGTCCCGGTCGATGAAGCTGATCAGCGCGATCGCGGTGCCGAGGCTGCGTGCCACGAACTCGGCCAGCTGGTCGAAGTGCGGCGAAGCCGGGGTGTCGAGGATATCATAGCTTGCAAGCGCCAAGGTGCGGGCAGTCTCGATGACTTCGAGCAGGGGCAAGGGAACCGCGGCGTGCACCATCAGCCTCTCGTATGTTCGTTCCAGACTGCCCTTCACGAGATGAAGTTTCAGTGAACAATCATTCACGGCACTAAGCTCGATCTGCCGCCATAAGGTCCGTCAATCTCGCACTCAGCAAGGGGAGTGCTGCTACCTGCGTTACGGCGGTGGTCGGCGGTTACTTGTGCCGGCGAAGTTGGACGTGGTTTTGAATGCGTGTGGAAGCAACTCCGTGCGCCGCTGACAGCGCCAGGGGCGCATCAGGACGACGGAGCCGCGGGGTTGTGACCTGGAACAAAACGGCAACCGTTCCCATATGGCAAGGGCATGCATGAGGACCACCATGGCACAGACACAACGTAAGCCGAGTGCCGGCTCGGCCCGACCCGACGACGGCATGAAGGGCCTGCTCGACCTGTTCAGCCGCAGCCCGACGCCGGCCCGCGTGACGCTGCATGTCGAGCGGCTGTTGGCGGGCTGGCGTGAGGCGCTGGATGTAGACGCCTATACGGAGCGGCTGGACGCGTTGCGCGAGGGCCTGCTGGAGGGCATCGCGCTCACGGAGGAGAGCGCCGCCGACATAGACCCGGCCTCGAAGGCCGAGACGCGGCAGGCAGCCGCCGTGTTGGCATCCATGCGGTTGGCGTACGAGGCGACGGAGAACGCTGAGCTGGTGCCCGCCTAGCCCTCACACGCCGGCCTGCCTCCGCCGGCTTGCACCGGTTGGTTTCTACAGCATGCGGCGAAGTGGTGACGCAGCTACCGGAAGTCGCGGGTGGGTAACCGAATGCCGGGGCTGGGCTGGGACGGCGGGGTGAAGGCACCCGTGCCTGCGGCGGCATCCAGCTTGGTCGCAGGCTCCCGCCGCGGGTCCGAGCCGGCCAGAACTGCGGTCGCGTCAAGCTCCCCCACGGTGCGCAGCAACTCTGACAAGTCCTCCAGCCGGTCGGCGATGACGTGCACGACCTCGCCCTCGCGCTGCACGCGCCCAAAGCAGGCCAGCATGGAGGCAGATAGAACCAGCCGGCGTTGCGCCGCGTAGCGGTCGGGCCAGAGCACCAGGTTGGCCACTCCCGTCTCATCCTCGACGGTGATGAACATGACGCCCTTGGCCGAGCCGGGCTTCTGCCGCACCAGCACCAGGCCCGGCACCACCACGCGCCGGCCGTCGCGCAAGTGCAGGAGATCGGCACAGGCCACCATGCCACGGCGGCGCAGGTCATCGCGCAGGAACGCGACCGGGTGCCGGCGCAGGCTCAGCCCGATGCTGCCGTAGTCCTCGACCACCTCGCGCCCGTCCCGCATGGACGCAAGCTCTATCGGCGGCTCGACGATCTCCGGCCGGGGCCGCCCGCCGG
>CAXTDP010000916.1:0-2388 GCA_964242295.1 uncultured Acetobacteraceae bacterium
GCCTGCTGGCCGGGCGGCGCGACGCCGACCGCCGGGCCGCGCATGAGCGGGAAGCCGAGCTTGTCTCGGCGATCCTCGGCCCGCTCGGCTACGGCGAGGGTCGGGTGGCGATGCTGGAGGCCGATAACCCCGACATCCTCGACGCCGCGCTCCGTGGCATGGCCGTCCGGGACGGCGCCCCGCCTGCGGCCTACCTGCCGACCGGCAACAAGAACGCGCTGACGATGCAGGCGCTAAACGCCCTGCACGCCGCCGCGCCGGCGCCGGCCGACACCCTGCCGCTGCCGCGTGGCGCCCCCATCGGGCGGGTGCACATCAATACGGAGGGCTGCACGCTCTGCCTGTCCTGCGTCGCCGTCTGTCCTACCGCGGCGCTGCGCGACAACCCCGAACGGCCGATGGTCAAATTCATCGAGGACCTATGCGTCCAATGCGGCCTGTGCGCCACCACCTGCCCGGAGAACGTCGTGCGCCTGGAACCGCGCGCCACCTTCGGCGCGGCCCGGCGGGACGAGATCATCCTGAACGAGGAGCCGCCCGCCATCTGCATCCGCTGCGCCAAGCCATTCGGCACGCAGTCCTCCATTGAGAAGGTCGCGGCCCAGTTGGAAGGCAAGCACTGGATGTTCCGTGACCCTGCCATCGCCGACCGTATCCGCATGTGCGGGGACTGCCGGATGGTGGACCAGGCCAGGGCCGGGCTTGACCCCTATGCCGGCGCGCCGCGTCCTCGCACCCGCATGACCGAGGACTATCAATAGCAGCGGGAAGGGGGGAGAACCGGCGCACCATGGGCACCGGCTCCCCTGGCCTGATCCGCTACTTGCGCTGCTGACCGCCGCCCTGGGTCGGGTCGCTTTCAATCGCTCCGCCCGCGCCCTTGGCGCTGCCGTTGCCGCCGAAGCTGGTCCCGCTGCCGTTCACCCCAGCGACCGAGCTGCTCGCCTTGCCTGGGCTGCTGTCCAGCGACCCCTGCGTGCCCACGCCGTTGTTGGCGCCGGCGCCGCTGCCGGTTGGCAGGCCCATGGTGCTGGACTGGCTGTTGGACTCGCTCTGGTTCGGCTGGCTCGCCGCGGCGCCCTGACCCGGCCCTGCCGACGGTCCGGCCTGGGCCAGCGCCTGGGTGGTGGCCTGCCCGGTCAAGATGACGGCGGCAATGACCGCAATAGTGAAGATACCTGCACGCATAACTTGCTCTCCCGCACCGGACGACGCCGGTCCGCCCGTATGGGCGGTCGGGCCAGGCGTAGCGGCAACAAGCGGGATTGACGTGGAAGGTTCCAACAATCCCGGCCGGGCCGATGCAGGCGGCCTCAGGTGGCAGGCGGCAGAGTTGCCCCATATCCTGGGAATGACCGACATTCTGAGTAGGACGTTCCCCGCCACCCGCGCCGCCGGGCTGGCCCACCTCCATGCGGCTAAGGCCGGGCTGGGCCGGCACTACGCCGAAAGCCGCAACACCGACGCCGGACCGGACGTGGACCCCACGACCTCTGCGCTTTCGCCCTACCTGCGGCGGCGCATGGTCCTGGAAACGGAGGTCGTGGACGCCGCCCGGGCCGCGCATGGCCCGGCGGCGGAGAAGTTCGTCCAGGAAGTGTTCTGGCGCACCTACTTCAAGGGCCACCTGGAAACCTGCCCCTGGCTGTGGACGGACTACCAGCGCCTGGTTGCGGAGGGGCATGACCGGCTGGCGCGAGAGGCCGGGCTGCGCCGCGCCTATGAACAGGCCGTGGACGGGCGCACCGGCATTGACTGCTTCGATGACTGGGCTGCCGAGTTGGCAGGGCGCAACTGGCTGCACAATCACACCCGCATGTGGTTCGCCTCGATCTGGGTGTTCACGCTCGGCCTGCCCTGGGCGCTGGGGGCCGAGCTGTTCATGCAGCGCCTGCTGGACGGCGACCCCGCCAGCAACACCCTGTCGTGGCGCTGGGTCGCCGGGCTGCACACCCGCGGCAAGGCCTACGCCGCACGGGCGGAGAACATCCGCCGCTACACGGACGGCCGCTATGATCCGAAGGGACTGAACGAGGACCCCGCGCCGTTGGAGGAGCCGGACGGCCCCCCGCCCGTCAAGCTGTCCCCGGCCGATGCGCCGCCGGAGGGCGATGCCGCCCTGTTGCTGCACTTGGACGACCTGCATCCCGAAAGCCTGCCGCTCGGCCGTGCCCGCATCGTGCGGGTGGGCGGAATGGTGGCTCATGCCGACGGCGCAGTGGACCGAGTGCAGGCGATGGATCGGGCGGCAATAGCCGACGCCCTGGACCGGGCTGCCGCGCACTTCGGCTGCCCGGCGGGACCGGCCGGGGACGGCTGGAACGACGGGTTGCCGGTGGTGACGGCCTGGGCGCCGGTCGGCCCGTCCGCCTCGGCGCTGCCGCCCGC
>CAXTDP010000917.1:0-2385 GCA_964242295.1 uncultured Acetobacteraceae bacterium
CGGGCGGCGTCGCGCGCCGACGCCGCCTCGGCCCGCAGGGCGGCGGCATCCTGTTCCAGGCGCCGTGCCAGGCCGCGCAGCACGGCCAGTCCTTCGAGGGCCTTGTCCGGCGGCGCTGGGACTGACAGCAGCGTTTCCGACGGATACAGCGCCAAGCGCTGCATGAGAGGCAGCAGCGGCGCCAAGGCATGGGACCGCTCGGCAACCCGCGCCTCTGCGTCACGTGCCTTTGCTGACGCGGCCTCGACATCCGAGGACAGTGCCGCCGCCGCCGTTTCCGTCACACGCAGCCCGGCTGCGGCGGCGATGCGGGCCTCCGCCAGCCGCCGCTCCCCCGCCTGTGCGGCTTGTAGGCTGGCCGGCGGGTCCGCAGCATCGGCGGGCAGCCCAGGCGCCGGGCCGGGCTTCTGCCCCGCACCCATCAGCGCAATGCCCAGCAGCAGCAGCCTAGCGCTGGACAGGCGCCGCATCGTCAGGGCGATGCAGCAGGGAGCGGCCGGTCATCCCTGGCGGCTGAGCCAGGCCCATCAGGTCCAGCAAGGTCGGTGCCAGGTCCGCCAGCCGGCCGTCGTCCAGCCGGGCCTCCCCGCCGTTCAGCCGTGTCTGCAGCATGATCGGGACCGGGTTGGTGGTGTGGGCGGTGTGTGGGCCGCCGGTCGCGGGGTCACGCATCATCTCGCAGTTGCCGTGGTCGGCTGCCACCAGCAGGGCGCCCCCAGCCTCCTCGATGGCATCGGCGATGCGGCCCAGCCCGGCGTCCACCGTTTCCACGGCGCGCACCGCTGCCGGCAGGTTGCCGGAGTGGCCGACCATGTCGGGATTGGCATAGTTGAGCACGATCAGGTCATAGGCGCCGCTGCCGATGGCCGTCACGGCGCGGTCGGTCAGCTCCGGCGCCGACATTTCCGGCTGCAAGTCATAGGTGGCGACCTTGGGCGAGGGGACCATGATGCGGTCCTCGCCGGGCAGGGCGACCTCCCGGCCGCCATTCATGAAGTAGGTGACGTGCGGATACTTTTCGGTCTCAGCCATGCGGAGCTGCCGGCGCCCGGCGGCGGCCACCACGTCCCCCAGCAGGCCGTCCATGTGCTGCGGCGGGAACACCTCCCGCATCAAGGGCGCCAGCGCATCGCTGTAGCGGGTCAGGCCAACGGCGGCAGCCAGTTGCACCCTGCGCGGCCGGGCGAAGCCGGCGAAACCCGGGTCCAGGATCGCGCCCAGCAGCTCCCGCACTCGGTCGGCACGGAAGTTGAAGCACAGCAGGCCGTCCCCGTCCGCCATGCCGTCATAGCCGGCGATGGCGGCAGGCAGCACGAACTCGTCCGTGATGTCGCGGCCATAGGCGTCGTCCATCGCGCTCGCCGCATCGGCGAAGGCCGCGCCCCGGCCCTCGACGATCGCGAGGTAGGCGCGCTCCACCCGGTCCCAGCGGTTGTCGCGGTCCATGGCGTAGTAGCGCCCGCAGACCGTCGCGACCCGTGCCCCGGCCGGCAGCGATGCCTGCAAGCGCGCCAGGTCCTCCCCACCGGAGGTCGGCGCGGTGTCGCGCCCGTCCATGAAGGCGTGCAGCCGGACCGGGATGCGCGCGTCGGCCAGGATTCGCGCCAACGCCAGCGCGTGGTCCTGGTGGGCATGGACGCCGCCGGGCGACACCAGCCCCAACAGGTGACAAGCGCCGCCGGTGCGGCGCAGCGCCTCAATCAGGCCGGCGATGACCGGGGCTTGGGCCAGGCTGCCGTCCTCGATGGCAAGGCCGATGCGCGGCAGCTCCTGCATCACCACGCGGCCGGCGCCGATGTTCAGGTGCCCGACCTCCGAGTTGCCCATCTGCCCCGGCGGCAGCCCGACATCCAGGCCGGACGTGCGGAGGAAGGCGTTCGGCCCTGCCATCAGCCGGTCGAATGTGGGGGTGTCCGCCTGCTCCACGGCGTTGTCGGCCACGTCTTCGCGCCAGCCCCAGCCGTCGAGGATCACCAGCATAACGGGTCGGGGCGGGGTGGCAGGCATGGTAGCGTCCTCTGGTGGGCGATGTGCCCCGGTATGGCGGGGAGCGGCAGGCGCGGCAAGCCGCCAGATTAGGGCCGGCCCGCCCGGTGGTACGGATGCCCCGACAGGATTGACTGCGCACGGAACAACTGCTCGGCCAGCATCACGCGGACCAGCATGTGCGGCCACGTCATCGGACCCAGGGACAGCAGATGGTCTGCGCGGGCCAGGACGGCCGCGTCCAGCCCTTCCGCGCCGCCGATCAGGAAGCACACGGGCCGGGACAGGCCCAGCCACCGTTCCAGCAACCGCGCCAGGCCGTCGCTGCCCGGAGCGGCGCCGCCCAGGTCGAGCGCCACCGCCCATCCGTCCCGCGGCAGGGCTGCCAGCAGGGCCGCG
>CAXTDP010000918.1:0-2379 GCA_964242295.1 uncultured Acetobacteraceae bacterium
GAGCTGCAGGCGCTGGAGCTGATGGGCGCCGACGGCGACGCGACGGCGGTGGTCCTGCAAGCCGTGCACGAGAACCCCGGCCCGGAGATCGGCGCCTGGGCGCTGCCAAAGCTGGTGAACGCCGGCCAGTATGGCCCGGCGCGTGCCCTGGCCGAGCGGTCCGGCCTGATGGACGCCGCCTTTGCCCGGCCTGGCAGCACCCGGCCGCTGTCGGAGGCCGAGCGCGACCTGCTGTTCTGCCTGGGGGTGTTGGACGTGCAGGCCGACCGTCACGGCCGCGCCACCCACGACCCGGCGATGGCGCGCAGCCGCATGGCCCGAGTCCGCACGGTCTGCCCGCCCGGCTCCGGCCTGTGGTGGGCGGCGCTGCGCGGCGAGCTGCAGGCGCTGGATCTGCTGGAGGCGCTCGACGAGGCCGCGGTGCTGACGGCGGAGATACACGCCGCGCACCCGGACCTGGACTGGCCTGCCGACGTCATGTCCCGGATCGCATCCGCCGCCCCGGACGACGCCGCCCCGACCAACCCAGCCCCGAACGACGCCGCCTGACGTGGCCCGCACCGTGATCGGCGATGCGGTGCATCGCAGCCTCAGCTTCGTGCGCTACCGCGTGCTACCGCAGATCGGGCACGAGATCATGCGCCACCGCAGCCCGAACCAGATCGTCCACCGCTGGCCGGATGGAGAGATACCGCTGGGGCCGCGGGTGTGCATCTTCGTGCACTGGGACGGCGGCGGCGACGTGCGGGAGCATGTGCTGCACCAGATACGCAGCCTGGCTGCCGCCGGGGTGTCGGTGCTGTTCGTCACCAACTCCGGCCGGCTGCGCCCGGCGGCGATGGAGGCGGTCAAGCTGATCTGCGCCGGAGTGATCGTACGGCGCAACGTCGGCTATGACTTCGGCGCCTGGCGGGAGGGGATCGAGCAGGCCGCCCTGCCCCGCCCGAATACGGCGATGGTGCTGATCGGCAATGACAGCGTCTATGGCCCGGTGCGGCCGCTGCATGACCTGCTGTCTCGCATGGACTTCGGCGTGGCGGACGTGTGGGGCTGCACGGATAGCTGGCAGTCGCGCTACCACCTGCAATCCTACCTGATGGCGTTCAGCCCCCGGGTGGTGGCGAGCGAGGTTTGGCGCGGCTTCTGGGCAGGGGTGCGCCCGACCTGGGCCAAGGTATGGCTGATCCGGCTGTATGAGCTGGGGCTGACGCAGCAGCTCCTCAGGGCCGGGTTCACCTGCCGGGCGATCTGGCCCTACCAGGACCTGGTGCGCGACCTGGACCCGGAGCTGCTGACCGACTTCAAGGAGGGCGGCCCGAACCTCGCCGACGCAGCGGTGCGCGCCCGCCAGCACCATGCCCGCTGGATACGCGGCCACGCGGTGAACCGCACGCCGATGAACCCGACCAGCGACCTGTGGCGGCAACTGCTGGCGTCGGGCTTCCCGTTCATCAAGCGCGAGCTGCTGCGGGAGAACCCGACGCGCGTGTCGGATGTGGCGGATTGGCGCGACGTGGCGCTGGAGCACCATGCGTCCGACCTGGCACCGATCGAGCGGGATTTGCAGCGGACGCTGAAGAACAAGGCGCCGTAGGCAGCCCTGGGATCAGCGCAGGCGGCGCGGGGGTTCATCGCAGGTAGTAGCGTAGCACGATCAGCACGGGCAGCACGCCCAGGCCCAGCAGCCCGGCAGCGATGGCGGGCGCCGACAGCACGGTGCGCGCCACCCCGTCCACCGGCGCCGGCAGCCGGAGGACGGGCAGCGCCGGTATCAGAACTGCGAGCAACGGCAATAGGTAGCGGCCCTGCACGCCGTCCACCGTCGCATGACCGACGTCGGTCCAGGTCAGGTATTGCAACAGGATCACGCCGATGAGGCAGGACACGGCAGCCGCAGCGAGCGTGAGCGACGCCCACAGCCGCGGGATGGACGGCTCGGCACGCCCGCCCGCCCCGACGGCGGCGGCGAGCGCCGCTGCGGCCAAGGCGGCATACCAAACCCGGTAGAACCAGACGGGCATGTAAAAGTCCAAGGAGGCGAACACGCCCACCGCCGTGCTTGCGAGGTATCGCCAGCCCAGCGTCAGCGTGTCGAGCGGCAGGTGCAGGAACAGCGCGGGCCGGTGCAGCAGCACCTGGAACTGCGCCGCCGGATCGGTCGCATGGAACAGCAGATCCGGACCGGGCCACAGCGGGCCGGGATGATAAGGAGCGCGCAGGAACGGCACCGCCGCGAACGCGGTTGCGGCGCCTGCCCATGCCAGCCCGGCGGTGACGATGGCCAGACAGGCGGCGCCGTGCCACCTAGCCTGCCAGACCGCGCCATCCAGCGGCACAAGGGCCGCGGCGGCGAGCGGCAGGTAGGGCGGCTTTGCCGCG
>CAXTDP010000919.1:0-2374 GCA_964242295.1 uncultured Acetobacteraceae bacterium
CCTGCGCCAGGTAGCCGACCGCCGTGGAGCCGTTGGTAAGCGGGACGTAAGCTCCCGTGTCTGAGTAGCTGTCACCGAACACGAATAGGTCGTTGAAGGGAACTGCGTGGGCGACAGGACCCAGGGCAACGCTACCCAAGATCGTCAACGCGACCGTTTTGGTTGTGAGGTTCATTGAACTCAACTGCTTCCTCCAGCTTTTTAGCTTGCGGGTGGTTTCCCGCTGCCATGTTAGTGCCGCTGTATACGCAAGATTTACACCAAGCTTTAAGCCACTCACAATGCTCACAGCATTTGTCCCGTAATGTTAACGTTGTATGGTTTTCCGACAGGCGTTTGGCTGCCGACGCTTATAGGTAAGCCATGCTGCACCGCAGCAGCGCCGAATGTTCATTACGGAAAAAGTAGGGAAGTCCTGCCAAAGCTCCCGGGCAGTCCCGGCGGTGCCGCGGCGAGCCGAAGGGCGCCGGGACTTGGCCAGAGGCAGTATCCAACCCAGCCTAGGAGCCGCCAACTGGCCGCGAGGACTTGCCAGCATGGTTGCGCCCAGTGCCGCCCAACGCCCCCGTCAAGCGAAGGAAACACAGGAAGGCCGCGCCAGACGGCCAACGCAGCAGCATGGTCAAACCGGCACTCAGAAACCGCTCATCCGCCGGCCACATACCGCGCCAGAAATGCCGCCAAAACCGCCTCTCCACCCGTCTCCATCGCATTCCCATGCAGGCCGCCGGCCGAAACCCACCTCTCCTTCGGCTCCCGCGCCGCCTCGAACACCGCACGTCCCATCGCGGGCGGGATAACCGTGTCGTCGTCGCCCTGCATCACCAGCAGCGGGGCGTTGACCCTGGAAACCCGCGATAGGATGTCAAAGGAATTGGTGACCAGCAGCCGTGCCGGCAGGAACCAGTACCGAAGCTGGGCCACATCGGCTACGCTGGTATAGGGCGCATCCAACACCACAGCCGCCACCCGCCGCGCCGTCGCCAGCCGAACCGCAACACCGGTTCCGAGCGACTCGCCATACAGCACCACACGGCCCGACGAGACACCCAGCGCCGCAAGCTCGTCAAGGCCGCCCAGCGCATCCATCTCCAGCCCCGCCTCGCTCGGCGTTCCCGGGTTGCCGTATCCGCGATACTCCAGCATCATCAAGCCCCAGCCACGCCGAGCAATACGCTCAGCCCGGCCGATCCGGTCGCCGATGTTGCCGCCGTTGCCATGAAAGTAGAGCACCGTCGGCCGGCCCGCCGCCGCCGGCAGAAACCAGGCCACCAGGTCCAACCCGTCCGCTGTCCGCACCCGGACCGTCCGCAGGCCAGGCACCCCGGCTGCAGCGGCGTCCGGCGCCACGTCCATCGGCCGAAACAACAGGCTTCCCTGGACGAAGTAAAGCCCGCCGACGACCACGCAGTACAGCACCACCGGGACCGCGGCCACGATCAACACAAGGTGCCACGCCATCACGCTGCGCCACCGCACGCCCTGATACCCCAGTGCCGCCCCATCGCTCATGCCTGGCGCTGATGAATGCGGCCCCTGGGCCCCCACGCGCCATTGCCGCAGCCCCTCCTTCTACGTATCGTCCCCTCAACAAACAAGACCGCCGCCCCGGGAGGACGACCACCCATGCCCCATCAGCCCACCGCCCCACCCATGACCCGGCGCATCCTGCTCGGCACCGCCGCCGTCCTCGCTACCCCTGCCATCCTCCGCGCCCAGCCCGCCCCCATACGCATCGGCTTCCCCGTCCCCCTCACCGGCCCCTACGGCACCGAGGCCGCAGACCAGGTTCGCTGCGCCACCATCGCCATCGCCGAGTTCAACGAGTCCGGCGGCCTAGACGGACGCCCGGCCGAACTCCTGGTCCGCGACGACCGCCTAGACCCCGGCGAAGCCACCACCCGCACCCTCGAACTCATCGAGAAGGACCACGCCGACTTCATCGTCGGCAGCCTCTCCGCCTCCGTCCAGCTCGCCATCAACAACGTCACCAAGCAACGAAAAATCCTGTTCAACTCCATCAGCCAGTCCGACCAGATCACCGCCCTGCCGGACTGGAGCCGCTACACCTTCCACGAGGCGATGACCCCGCACCTCACGGCGGGCGCAGTCGGCCGCTACGCCTTCCCCAAGTTCGGCCATCGCGTCGTGTTCCTGCGCGCCGACTACGCCTACGGCCACGAGATGGTCGCCGGCTTCCGCGCCGCCGGCGACCCCCTGGGCATCGAGGTCCTAGCCGACCTGCGCCACCCGCTAGGCACCACCGACTACTCCACCCTGCTCCCCCGCATCCAGGCGCTCAAGCCCGACATCCTCTGTCTCTGCAACTTCGGCCGCGACCAGCAGATCTCCATCAAGCAGGCCACCGACTTCG
>CAXTDP010000920.1:0-2374 GCA_964242295.1 uncultured Acetobacteraceae bacterium
GGCGCCGCGGCAGCGGCCGAGGCCGTGGCCGGCACAGGGATCGAGGTCGCGGCGCACAACAGCGGCGGCGCCACGACGCTTGCCGGGCCGGAATCGGCGCTGCTGGCGTTGGGTGCGCGTGCGAAGGAGGCCGGCTGGGCCTTCACCCTGCTGGACCTGGACTATGCCTTCCACAGCGGCGCGATGGAGTCGATCCGGGATGCGCTGGCAAAGGAGCTGTCCGGCCTGGCGCCAGGGCCGGCGACGCTGCCCTTCGTGTCCACCGTCGCCGGCGGTCCGGCGGATGGCACCACGCTGGACGCCGAGTACTGGTGGCGGAACGTGCGTGCGCCGGTGCGCTTCGCCGAAGCCGCGGCGCACCTGGTTGCCTCCGGCGTGCGCGTGTTCATCGAGATCGGGCCGCAGCCGGTGCTGCAGGCCTATCTGCACGATGCCCTGACGGCGGCGGATGCGACCGGGCGCGTGCTGCCGACCCTGTCGCGCCGGGCGTCGTCAGCCGATCCGATCGTATTGACCGCGGGGCGGGCGCACGCCGCGGGCTGCGACATCCGCCACGCGCCCGCTTTCTCCGGACCGCGGCGCACCGACGCCTTGCCGGCCTATCCCTGGCAGCGCGAACCCCATTGGCTGTTTCACACGATTGAGGCCGAGGCGGTCGTGGACTCGCCGGAGGAGCATCCGCTGCTGGGCATCCGCCGCGTGGCGGAGCCAAGGGAGTGGTCGGCCCACCTGGGCACCGCATCGCACCCTTGGCTGGCCGACCATGTCGTCGGCGGCGCAACCGTGGCGCCAGCCGCCGCCCTGGTGGAGATGGCGCTGGCCGCCGCCCGTGCCCGTCACCCCGGCGCCGCGGCGCTGGAGGTGTCGGACCTGGAGATCAACCGTCCCCTGGTGTTCGAGCACGGGGTGCTGCGCGAGGTGCGGTTGCGCGTCGGTTCAGCCGGCGGCAGGTTCGAGATCATGTCCAGGCCGCGGTTGTCGGACGAGCCGTGGACCGTCCATGCTGCCGGCCGGATCGGCGCCGGGGAGTCCGCAGTGCCGGCCCGCGACGCGCCGCCAGCAGAGTCCATGCCACGCACCCAGGGTGGTCCGGCGCTGTATGCGCTGGCAAGCGGCCTCGGGCTGGCCTACGGCCCGGCGTTCCAGGTCGTGCATCAGGTTGAGATCGGGCGGGACACGGCGGTGGTGCGCTTTGCTCCCGGCGCGCAGGACGGAGGCTTCCTGCTGCCGCCGCCGCTGATGGATGGCGCGCTGCAGGGCCTACTGGCGCTGGCGGCAGGCAAGCTGGGAGATGGCGACGGAGTGCTGCCCTGGCGGTTCGGCCGGGTGCGGCTGCTGGCTCCGGGCGGCGTGGTTCCGGCGTCGGCGCGGCTGCACGTGACGCGGGTCGGCCCGCGCTCGGTGCGGGCGGACATCGCGTTGCTGGACGCGGCCGGGGCGGTGGTGGCGGAACTGCTGGACTGCTGGTTCGTGCGCGTTGCCCTGGGCCGCGCCGCTGCACCGGAGGAGCGGCTGTTCCACACCGCGCTGGTGCCGAGCGCCACCGGTCCGATGACGATCGTGCCCGCGAATGTGCTGGGCGACGATGACGGCGAGCCTGGCGAGGCCGGCATCCTTGCTGATGCCTACGCCGCGCTGGCCGCCGGCGCGGCGTTGCGCCAGGTGCTGGCAGATCCGGCGGCGTCCTTCACCGCCGGGCAGCTCGTACGGGACGGCGTGGTAGCGCCCACCATGCGGGAACGGCTGGACGAAATCCTGGGCTGGCTGGCCGCCGATGGGCTGGCCGACGTGCAGGACGGCACCTGGACCCTGCTGGATGACGAGCTGTCAGCCGATGACGTGCTGCGTACCCTGGTGTTCGACCAGCCCCGCGCCGTGGCCGATGCCGCGCTGCTGGCGGCGGCGGCGGAGCGGCTGGCGGCGGAGCTGCGCGGCGCTCCGCCAGCAACGGCACCTGCGGCGCTGCTGGATGGAATGCTGCTGGGCTCCCCGGCCGGTACCGCAGCAGCGGACGCGTTGCTGGATGCGGTAATGCGGGTGGCGGAGGCGTGGCCGGCCGGGCAGCCTCTGCGCATGCTGGAAGTCGGTGCACGGCGTGGCGCCTTCACGCGCATGATGCTGCGCCGTCTCGGCGGGCTGCCCATTCAGGTGCGTCTAGACGCCTCGACGGGGCCGGACGACGTGGCGGCGCTGGGCGATGCCCTGGCTGGCGTGCCCGGCGCGTCCGCACGGACCTGGGATGCCGTGGCAGGCCATGCGCCGTATGACCTGGTTGTTGGTCTGCATCCCCTGGCGCTGGGGGCGTTGGATGCGGATGCGCTGCATCAACTGGCCGTGCTGGCTCCGGGCGGGCTGGTGCTGCTGGCCGAGCCTG
>CAXTDP010000921.1:0-2363 GCA_964242295.1 uncultured Acetobacteraceae bacterium
GCCATCATGGCCCACACGATGCGGGCCATCTTGTTGGCCAGAGCCACCGCCGCGACCTTGCGCGGCTTGCGCTCCAGCAATGCCAGCAGCCAAGCAGAGGCGCTCTTGCTGCCCGGCTTGGCGAAACGGATCACCGCCATGGCGCCAACGACCAGCAACTGCCGCAGCCGCTCGTTTCCGGCCCGGCTGATGCCGCCCAGGCGCTGACGCCCGCCGGTCGAGTGCTCCTTCGGCACCATGCCGAGCCAGGCCGCGAAGTGCTGCCCGGATTGGAACCGGCCGGGGTCAATCGTGAGCGCCAGGGTCAGCGCACTGACCGGACCGATGCCGGGCACCTCCGCCAGGAGTTGGCTGATGGGGTTGGCCTTGTGCTGCTGCTTCATCCGGCGCTCCAGCTCCTCGATCTGCGCGTCGAGCTGGGCCACCTGGGCGCCCAAGTACGCCAGCATCTCCTTAGCTGCCTCCGGCTCGGCGCCCTCCGCCGCCACGGCTTCGAGCAATGCCGGCAGTTGGCTGATGTTTTTGGCTGCGATCACGCCGAACTCAGCGGCGTGCCTGCGCACGGCATTGACCAGCTGCATCCGCTGCCGGACCAGCAACTCGCGAGCCGAAAGCACGATCGCCTCGGCCTGCCGCACGGCCGACTTCACCGCCACGCTCGGCATCTCTGGCCGCACCGCCGCTTCGCTGATCGCCTCGGCGTCGTTGCGGTCGTTCTTGCCGCGCCGGACGAACGGCGTCACGTACTGCGGCGGGATGAGCTGCACCGTGTAACCCATGGCCGCCAGCCGACGCCCCCAATGGTGCGAGCCGCCCGCCTCAAGCGCCACATGCATCGGCGCCAGCTTGGCGAAGAACGCCTCCATCTCCGCCCGCCTCATGTTGCGGCGTAGGACAGCTTTCTCGTCGTGGTCGACGCCATGCAAGGTGAACACGGCCTTGGACGTGTCGAGGCCAGCGCGCTTAAGGTTCATGCGGACGGTTCTTCAGGTTCGGATGTTGACAACCAACCTTGGCACGAGATGCCGCGAAGCCGTCCACCCTAACACGGATGCTGCCGGTGCCGCCGCAGCTAGGGACAGTGTAGGAGGTTTGTTCTCTCTCTGATCCCTGGATGTCTACTTTGCCGTTCAAGCTGAACCAAGACCGTCGCCGCCACATTCCCAAGTAGAAGCACAAGCTCATGAACTGGCGCGAGTATGACGCCAGCTTGCGCCAACGTGGCAGCCTGACCGTATGGTTCACGGACGAAGCCATCGAGGGCTGGCGAGCGGAGCCGCACACGACCCCGGGTGGGCAACTCTGGTATTCGTTCCTGGCAATCCTCACGGCACTCACGCTCAAGGCAGTGTTCCGCCTGGCTTTGCGCCAAACAGAAGGCCTGATTGGCTCCGTCATCGGCCTGCTCGGGCTCGATCTCGCGGTGCCGGATCACTGGACCCTGTGCCGCCGGGCGGAGACGCTCGAGGTGCCACGTCCACAAGCGCGCAGAGACGGCGAACCCCTGCACCTACTGGTGGACAGCACTGGCCTGAAGCTTTGCGGCGCGGGCGAGTGGCTGGTCGAGAAGCATGGCACCAAAACGCGCCGGTCCCCGCGCAAGCTGCACATCGGTGTGGATGCCGACACCGGCCAGATCGTCGCGGCGACGCTGACCACGAAGGAGGTGGACGACGGTGCCGAGGTCAGCGCCTTGCTCGATCATGCATAGCAATGCCCCTCTTTCTTACGATGACTTGGTCAGGTCGACATGCCTGACGGTGCCAGCCCGCAACTGCCGGAGCGCGTCCAGCATGTCCGGTTTGTCTGGAAGCAGGTAGGGCATGGTTCAAAGCCGGGTTACACGTGGAGCTTGGCAGAGCCGGATTGACGCTTCCAGGACGGATGATGGCACCCTGATGTTTTCAGGTGTGGTGCGAGATGGATCGATGTGCTGGCGCAGCAGTGAGGCTGCCCGGGGGTGACCGCAAGGACCTGGCCATTCAGGTGCTGGCGCATGCGGAGACGGTCAGCGACCTGGCCGCCCGGCATGGTGTCAGCCGCAAGTTCGTCTACCAGCAGACACAGAAGGCTCGTGCTGCGTTGGCTGATGCCCTCTCGCCTGGCACGCCCGACCATGAGGTGCTGTTCGAGCTGGCGGTGACCAAGGCTTGGCTGCACCAGGTGATCGTCGGACTGACGCTGATCTGCCGCGGCACGTATCGCGGCGTCGCGGAGTTCTTGCATGACCTGCTGGGCGTGTCGATCAGCGTGGGCTGCGTCCACGACGTGCTTCAGTCGGCCACACGGCAGGCCGGCATCATCAACTGGCAGCAGGACCTGTCCGGCATTCGGGTGGGCTTGCACGACGAGATCTTCCAGGG
>CAXTDP010000922.1:0-2363 GCA_964242295.1 uncultured Acetobacteraceae bacterium
GCAGCGCACCCATCTCGGGCAGCTTCCACTTGAGCACCTCCACCAGCGTCTCCGCGCGCACGCGGTCGGCGACGACCAGCACCGTGACGCATGGCCCATACTGCGTAACCAGGTCCTGGTCCCGGACATGAAGCGAAGCAAGGCCAGCGTAAGCGCGCTCGATCTCAAGCGAGGTTTTCGGGTCCGGGGTCAGGTTGAACGCAATCGGCAAAGGCGACCGCCTTGTCACTTTCCTTCGCACGCCACGGACAGCCACGCGTGCCAGGCAGGTCCAAGTTGGCGGTGCGCGGACGAAATCTCAACAGGCGGATTGGGCCAGCAGCCAGTTATCGGCGTATCCGTCCGTTCGACGTACGCCGATGGGCGCTGAAGCGCGGACGGACCTCCACCGGCCAGAGCCTCCGGCGTCTGTCGCGGGTTGGCTCCGGTCATTAACTTGCATGGCTTCCCTGCGCCGGTGGTACGCATCAGTGCGACGGCTTCAGGCGGGCCATGCACGCCGTGCCACCCGTCACCGTGCCTGGTCAACGCTGCAACCGCCGAAGCGAGGCGTGCCGCCTCCAACACCGGCATCCCTCCGCCAATGCCAGCGCGAATGCGTCCGCCATGCTGGCCTACTTGCCAGTTTCATAATATCCTCCTAACAATAAGAGGACTGACCCAGCAAAGCCCAATGCAACCCCTGTCCGCTGCCCACCCCCTGCCGCTGTATGCCCAGCTTGCCGAGCTGCTGCGGCACCGCATCTCCCGCGGCGACTGGAAAGAAGGCGACCGGCTGCCGTCGCACGAGCTGCTGACCCGCGAGTTCGCCGTCGCCCGCGTCACCGTACGCCAGGCCATCACCCTGCTGGAGGAGGACGGCCTGCTGCGCTCCCAACAGGGCCGCGGCACCTTCGTCACCGCCCGGCCCGGCGCCGAGCGCCCCTTGCCCGTGCACTCCAGCTTGCGCGACCTCGCCGCCATGCTGCGCGGCGACGAGACGCAGTTGCTGAACCTGTCGGAGTCCGACGCCGCGCCCAAGCTGGCGGAGCATGACGGCATCCCCGCCGCGTCCTACGTCCACATGCGCCGGGTCCACCTGCGGGAGGGCACGCCCTACTGCGTCATCTCCATCTACCTGGACGCCACCGTGTTCCGCCGGGCGCCGGAGCAGTTCCGCCGGGAGCTGCTGATCCCGATCCTGATGTCCATGCCCGGCGTCACCATCGCGCACGCGCACCAGACCCTGACCATCGGCACCGCGGAGCCTAGAACGGCGGGGCATCTCGGCATCCCGGTGAACGCGCCGGTCGCCTATGTCCGCCGGGTGTTCCGGGCGCCGGACGGCACCGTGCTCTACCTCGGCGATGTCACCTACCGCGGCGACCTGGTGCAGCTTGAGATGGACCTGGCGCCTTGAGCGCCATCACCCTCGCCAGCCTCCGCGCGCAGGTCTACCGTTGCCCGATCGAGACCCCGGTCGTCACCTCGTTCGGCACCATGCACGACCGGCCGATGCTGCTCGTCCGCGCCGAGGACCGTGACGGCACAGTTGGCTGGGGCGAGGCATGGTGCAACTTCCCAGCCTTCGGCGCCGAGCACCGCGCCCATATCGTCAACCGCATCCTGGCGCCCCTGGCCGAGGACCATGCCTTTGCCGACCCGCCGGCGGCCTTCACGGCGCTCACGGACGCAACGGCGGTGATGGCGCTGCAATCGGGGGAGCCTGGCCCCTTCGCCCATTGCATCGCCGGCGTGGACATCGCCCTGTGGGACCTGGCTGCCCGCCGGGCCGGCCAGCCGCTGTGGCGCCTGCTGGGCGGGACCAGCCCGGACGTGCCGGTTTATGCCAGCGGCCTCAACCCCGTTGATCCCGAACGCCTGGCAGCTTCGTGCCAGGACCAGGGCTTCCGCGCCTTCAAGCTGAAGCTGGGCTTCGGAACCGCCCGCGACGGGGCGAACCTCTCCGCCCTGCGGCGCACGCTGGGCGATGGCGCCGTGCTGATGGCCGACGTGAACCAGGGCTGGACCCTTGGCGAGGCGCAGCAATCGGCGCCCTGGCTCGCACCCTTCCGACTCGGTTGGCTGGAGGAGCCGATCCGCGCCGACCGCCCGTGGGCGGAATGGCAGGTCCTGGCAGGGTCCGGCATCCCGCTCGCCGCAGGGGAGAACCTGGCTGGCGAGGCATTCGCCGGGGCCGTCGCGTCCGGCGCGCTGGCCGTCCTGCAGCCGGACGCGGGAAAGTGGGGCGGCATCTCCGGGACGCTGCCGCTGGCGCAGGGCATCGTCGCGGCGGGGCTGCGCTACTGCCCGCACTGGCTTGGCGGCGGGGTCGGCCTGCTCGCCTCCGCGCACCTGCTGGCGGCCGTTGGCGCGCCGGACCT
>CAXTDP010000923.1:0-2354 GCA_964242295.1 uncultured Acetobacteraceae bacterium
GCATCCTGGTGTTCGCGCTGCTGGCGGTGTTCGTCGCCGGGCTGATGGTCGGGCGTACACCGGAATACCTGGGCAAGAAGGTGCAGGCGCGGGAGGTGAAGCTGGCGATGCTGGCGGTGCTGATCCTGCCGCTGTCCATCCTGGGCGGCACCGCGGTCAGCCTGGTGACGGAAAGCGGCACCGGGTCGCTGTCCAACGCCGGGCCGCATGGGCTGAGCCAGATGCTGTATGCCTGGACCTCGGCGACGGCTAACAACGGCAGCGCCTTCGCCGGGGTCTCGGCTGATACGAACCTGCTGGATTACGGGCTGGGCCTTGCGATGCTGCTGGGTCGGTTCGCCTTCCTGGTGCCGGTGCTGGCCATCGCCGGCAGCCTGGCGCTGAAGCCGAAGCTGCCGCCCTCGGCCGGCACCTTCCCGAC
The DNA here is from genome assembly GCA_964242295.1 of uncultured Acetobacteraceae bacterium. Lineage (GTDB taxonomy): Bacteria > Pseudomonadota > Alphaproteobacteria > Acetobacterales > Acetobacteraceae > DASWOJ01. The sequence continues at coordinate 422 of CAXTDP010000923.1, forward strand.
GCATGGGCCGCTGTTCGTCGGGCTGTTGGTCGGCGTGATCCTGATCCTGGGCGGCCTGCAGTTCCTGCCCTCCCTTTCCCTTGGCCCGTTGGCGGAGCACTTCGCCATGCTGGCCGGCAAGACGTTCTAGGCGCCTCGCTACTATCCCTCGTCGTTGCAGGTTGCTCGCGGCATGGCAATCCAGGACCCGGACAAACGGTCTTCACCGCCCCTGGATTGCCGCGTCGCCCGGCTCCCCGCACTGACCAACACCGCCACAGTATCCCGCTAGGACACGAAACCATGGCCCAAACCGCCGATACGATCGCGCTGTTCGACAGCACGATCATCGCCCGCGCCGCGCGGGACTCGTTTGCCAAGCTCAACCCGGCGCGGCTGATCCGCAATCCCGTCATCTTCGTCACCGAGGTCGTCGCCGTGCTGGTGACGGTGCTTGCCATACGCAACGCCGGCTCCGGCCAGCCGTGGACGTTTGCCGCGTCCATCGCCGCCTGGCTGTGGCTGACGGTGCTGTTCGCCACCTTTGCCGAGGCCGTGGCGGAGGGCCGCGGCCGTGCCCGGGCTGAAAGCCTGCGCCGCGCCCGCTCCGATGCCGTTGCGAAGGTGATGGCCAACGCTGCCGACCGCACCCGTGTCACCGAGACTCCGGCGTCCGCGCTGCGCCGCGGCAGCATCGTGCTGGTGGAAACGGGCGACCTTATTCCCAGCGATGGCGAGATCATCGAGGGCGTCGCCAGCGTCAACGAGAGCGCAGTCACCGGCGAAAGCGCGCCCGTCATCCGCGAGGCCGGCGGCGACCGCAGCGCCGTCACGGGGGGCACCCAGGTGGTTTCCGATTGGCTGGTCGTGCGGATCACCGCCGATCCCGGCAGCACCTTCCTCGACCGCATGATCAGCCTGGTCGAGGGCGCGTCCCGCCGTAAGACGCCGAACGAGATCGCGCTCGACATCCTGCTCGCGGGCCTGACCATCATCTTCCTGATCGCCGTGGTCACGCTCGTGGGCCTGGCCAAGTATTCCGGTACCGACCTGGGCGTGCCGGTGCTGGCGGCGCTGCTGGTGACGCTGATCCCCACGACGATCGGCGGCCTGTTGTCCGCCATCGGCATTGCCGGCATGGACCGGCTGGTGCGGTTCAACGTGGTTGCCACCTCCGGCCGCGCGGTGGAGGCCGCGGGCGACGTGGACACGCTGCTGCTGGACAAGACGGGGACGATCACTTTCGGCAACCGCATGTGCGCCGGGCTGACGGCGGTGCCGGGCGTGGACGAGCGCGGCATCGCCGAAGCCGCCGCAATGGCCTCGCTTGGCGACGACACGCCCGAGGGTCGGTCCATCCTGGCCTGGGTGCGCGACCGGCACGGCCTGACCCCGGCGATGCCAGCCGGCGGCGAGGTGATCCCCTTCAGCGCCAACACCCGCGTGTCCGGGCTGGACGGCGAGGGCCGGGCCTGGCGCAAGGGGGCGGTGGACTCGCTGCTGAAGCTGGCGGGCGGCAACCCTCCCTCGGCCTTCACCGCAGCGGTGGACCGCATTGCTCGGGCCGGCGGCACTCCGCTCGGCGTGGCCGTGGATGGCCGCCTGATGGGCGTCATCGAGCTGAAGGACATCGTGAAGCCCGGCATACGCGACCGCTTCGCCCAGCTCCGCACCATGGGCATACGCACGGTGATGATCACTGGCGACAACAAGGTGACGGCGGCAGCCATCGCGACCGAGGCCGGGGTGGACGACTTCCTCGCCCAGGCCACGCCGCAGGACAAGCTGGACTACATACGTAAGGTGCAGGCGGAAGGGCGTCTGGTCGCCATGTGCGGCGACGGCACCAACGACGCCCCGGCGCTGGCCCAGGCCGACGTGGGCGTCGCCATGCAGACGGGCACCCAGGCGGCGCGCGAGGCCGGCAACATGGTGGACCTGGACAGCGACCCGA
>CAXTDP010000924.1:0-2345 GCA_964242295.1 uncultured Acetobacteraceae bacterium
GGCCGCCGCCGGGCCGCCGGCAACGCTGCCCTACGTGCCCGGCGCCGGACCCGCCCTGCCGGTGCTGCTCAGCGCCACCGCGGGCCGGCCAGACGGCGACCAGCGCGAGGTGGAGCGCCATGTGCTGACCTGGACCTCGGCGCCGCTGCCGGTCGCAACGGAGGTGACAGGCTATCCGCACGTATCGCTGTGGGCGTCGTCCAGCACCAGCGACGGCGACATGGTGTTCAGCCTGAACGACGTGGCGCCGGACGGTACCTCGACGCAGGTGATCCAGGGCTACCTGAACGTGCCGCACGCGGCGTCGCCGTCCGACCCGGCGCCGCTGGTGCCGGGGCAGGCGCAGAAGATCGAGCTGGACCTGTTGCCGACGGCCTACGTGTTCCAGCCGGGGCACCGGATGCGGCTTGCGATGGCTGGCGCTGCCAGCGTGGCGCCGGGCCTGCCGGTCCCGCAGGGTCCCGGACCGAACCCGGCGGCGTTCACTTGGACGGTGCTGCAAGACGCCGATCACCCGGCGACCCTGGCTCTGCCGGTGATCGGCACCGCCGGGGAGCAACTGTCACGGCTGACGGTGGCGCAGCATTAGCCCCGACTCCGGCAGAGCGCGGCGGAGGACCTGACACGCCCTGGGCGCCGCGGCATCCCAGGGCCGGCGGACAACCGCGGCGGTAGGCTGTTGCCGGAACGGCGACGCCGTGCATGAATTTGCCCGTGGGTCGGGGACATCCTGGCCAAACCCGTACGGACCCGGAGAAACACATGCAGCCAAAGATGTCGCTGGCCGATTTCGAGGCCTTGATCCGCCGCGCCGGCCTGAAGCTGACACCCGAGCAGGTCGCCGAGCTGCATACCGGCTGGGCCTACGTCGAACCCATGCTGGCCCGCATCCGCGGCGAACACCGTGGCCGCGAGGCCGAGCCGGCGCTGACCTTCCGGCCGGAGCCGTCGTGATGCAAACGCCCACCATCGCCGACGCCGCCCGGCAGTTCGCGGCCCGCACCCTGTCCCCCGTCGAGCTGACGCAGCACCTGCTCGGCCGCATCGCCCAGGAGGACGCGGCGCTGAACAGCTTCATCCAAGTGACTCCGGACCGGGCGCTGGCCGACGCCAAGGCGGCCGAGGCCCGCATCATGCGCGGCGAGGCGCGCGGCACGCTTGACGGCATCCCAATCGCGCACAAGGACATTTACTGCACGGCGGGGATCGCGACGACGGCGCACTCCAAGCTGCTGCAAGGCTGGGTGCCCACCGAAGATGCGACGACCGTCCGCAAGCTGGCCGATGCCGGCACCGTGATGCTCGGCAAGCTGGCGACCCACGAGTTCGCGTTCGGCGGCCCCAGCTTCGACCTGCCCTGGCCGCCGGCGCGCAACCCCTGGAACACCGACCATTTCACCTCCGGGTCCTCCTCCGGAACGGGGGCGGCGGTCGCGGCCGGGCTGATCCTCGGCGGCACCGGGTCCGACACGGGGGGGTCCATACGCGGCCCGGCCTCGCTGTGCGGCATCGCCGGCATCAAGCCGACCTATGGGCTGTGCAGCCGGTTCGGCATCCTGCCGCTGTCGTTCTCGCTCGACCATGCGGGTCCGATGGCCTGGACGACCGAGGACTGCGCCCTCCTGCTGCAAGCGATGGCCGGCCATGACCCGCAGGACCCTGCAAGCGCCGACCGGGCGGTGCCGGACTTTACCGCCGGGCTTGGCGGGGGCGTGCAGGGACTGCGCATCGGCGTCGTGCGGAACTGGCACGGGGAGGATCGCCCGGTCACCCCCGCCGTGCAGGCCGGGATTGACGCCGCCGTGCAGGTTTGGCGGGGGCAGGGAGCAGAAATCAAGGACATCACCCTGCCGTCCCTGCAGGAGTTCCAGGCAGCGACCTTCGTCATCCTGGTGTCGGAAGCCTTCACCCTGCACGAGCCTTGGATGCGGGAGCGGTTCAACGACTATGGGGCCTTGCTGCGCGACCGCATGGCGTTCGGCGGGCTGTTCGCCGCGACCGACTACGTGCAGGCGCTGCGCCGGCGGCGGGAGCTTTGCGCGACCGTGACAGCCGCGGCGCGGGACGTGGACCTGCTCGTCACCGCAGGCGCCCCGGCGGAGGCGCCACGCATTGACGCCATGCCGAAGTGGGACAATCTGGCGCGGCCCAGCTTCACCAACCCGTTCAACCTCACGGGCTGGCCGGCGATGTGCGTGTGCTCCGGCTTCGGCGCCGGCGGCTTGCCCGTCGCGGTGCAAGTCGCCGCCAAGCCGTTCCAGGAGGCCGTGCTGTTCCGCGCCGCCCACGCCTTCGAGCAGGCGACCGGGTTCCGGGCCAGCCGCGCATCGCCCGCCGCGGCTGGG
>CAXTDP010000925.1:0-2338 GCA_964242295.1 uncultured Acetobacteraceae bacterium
TCAGGAAGCCCGAGCCGTAGGCGCGCATCCCCGACAGCGCGATGCCGTTGCAGATGGACCCCATCGCATGCTCGCGGATGCCGAAGTGCAGGTTGCGGCCGGCGTAGTCATCGGACTCGAAGCTGTTGGCGCCAGGGAAGGTCAGGTTGGACTTGGTGGACGGCGAAAGGTCGGCGGCGCCGCCGATTAGCCAGGGCACGTGCGGGGCGATGGCGTTCAGCACCTTCTGCGAGCTGTCGCGCGATGCCAGGCCCTTCGCATCAGCGGGGAAGACTGGGATGTCCTTGTCCCAGCCGTCCGGCAACGCGTGGTGGTCCACCATGTCCAGCTCGGCTGCCAGCGCCGGATAGGCCTTGCGGTAGCTGGTCAGCATGTCCATCCAGAGCTGCCGCAGGTTGGCTCCGCGGGCGCCCAGGCGCTTCGAGAATTCCTCCCGCACGCCGTCGGGGACCAGGAATTGCGCGTCCTCCGGCCAGCCGTAGAAGCGTTTGGCGGCCTTGATCTCCTCGTCGCCCAGCGGCTCGCCGTGCGCCTCGCGCGTGCCCTGCTTCTTGGGGGCACCGTAGCCGATGATGCTGTGGACCACGATGAAGGTCGGGCGGTCCTTGACGCCGTCGGCCTCGGTCAGCGCGGCGTCGAAGGCGGCGGTGTCGTTGGCGTCATGCACGTGGATGACGTGCCAGCCATAGGCGGCGAAGCGGGCGCCCACGTCCTCGTCGAAGGCCAGGCTGGTGGCACCCTCGATGGTGATGTTGTTGCTGTCGTAGATCCAGACGAGGTTGGACAGCTTGAGGTGGGCTGCGGTGCTGGCGGCCTCGCTGGCCACGCCCTCCATCATGTCGCCGTCGCCGCACAGGGCGTAGATCCGGTAGTTATACAGCTCGAAGCCGGGCTGGTTGTAGCGGGTCTCGAACCAGCGCTGCGCCATCGCCATGCCGACGGAGTTGGCGACGCCCTGGCCCAGTGGACCCGTCGTCGTCTCGACGCCGGAGGTGTAGCTGTATTCCGGGTGGCCCGGCGTTACGCTGCTGAGCTGGCGGAACTGCTTAATGTCGTCCAGCGATACCGCCTCCTGCTGGGTCGGGCCGTTCTCGCCGATGCGGCGGGTGCCGGACAGGTGCAGCAGGGAATACAGCAGCATGGAGGCGTGCCCGACCGACAGCACGAAGCGGTCGCGGTTGGGCCAGGTCGGGTCCTGCGGGTCGAAGCGCAGGCGGTCCTGCCACAGGGTGTAGGCGACCGGCGCCAGCGCCATCGGCGTGCCGGGGTGGCCGGACTTCGCCTTCTGCACCGCGTCCATGGACAGGGTGCGGATGGTGTCTATGCACAGCTTGTCCATGCCGGCCGGGCCGGTTCCGCTGCTTGCGTCCGGACGTGTCGCGGTCGCGGTGTCTGCTGCCATGTGCGTGCCCCCAGTGATCGTGCCCTTATCGGCGGTTCCGGAGTGTGACCCCCGGGACCGTTCCAGGGCAAGCAGGGCGCGGTGGTCCCATCCTGCCCCGCGTTGTTAAGCGTAGCTTGCTAGGTTGAAACTGCCCCGGCAACGCAAGGTTGCGTGTGTCTGTTTGATGAAGCTGGCGTCCCTGGCGCGCACCGCGCGTTGTGGAGCGGAACCCAGTCACGGACCCTTATGCCCGACACCCTTGCAAGCACAACCATTTCCGCCGCCGCCGTGCCGGCCCGCGCCGCCATGACCAGCGGTCCCGTTGGGATGCTGCTGGTCAGCCTGACGCTGCCGATGGTGGGGGCGGTGCTGGCCACCATCGGCTACTCGGTGGCGGAAACCTGGTTCATCGCCCGGCTTGGCCCGGCGGCGCTGTCGGCGGTCAGCTTCACCTTTCCGGTGACGATGGTGGTCATCAGCCTGGCCATCGGCCTTGGCGCCGGCACGTCGGCCGTGGTGGCCCGTGCCCTGGGCGCCGGCGAGGCCGCCGCGAGTGCGCTGGTCGTAGATGCGCTGCTGCTGACCGCGGCGCTCGGGCTCGTAGCGGCAGGGATCGGGGAGTTGGTGGTTGGCCCGCTGTTCCGTGCGCTGGGCGCACCGGAGGCGTTGCTGCCGCTGATCGCGGGCTACCTGCGCATCTGGTTCCCCGCCGCGACCCTGTTCATGACGGCGATGGTCGGGCTGAGCGCGGCGCGGGCGGCCGGCGATGCGCAGTTCCAGGGCATTGCGATGGCTGCCGCCGCGCTGCTGAACCTGGGGCTGGCGGCACCGGCCATCTTCGGCGTCGGCGGCTGGCCTGGGATGGGGCTGCGCGGGGCGGCGCTGGCCAATGCCCTGTCATGGGGGCCGCTGCTGCTGGCGACATTGTGGCGGCTGCGTGGGCTGGGGCTGCTG
>CAXTDP010000926.1:0-2330 GCA_964242295.1 uncultured Acetobacteraceae bacterium
GCAGGCCCTTGCCCACCGGCACGTCCACGATGTCCCGGGTGCGGGTGACGGTGTCCCCCTCGCGGATGCGGGTGTCGTCGCCGAACACCACGATGCCGACGTTGTCGGTTTCAAGGTTCAGGGCCATGCCCTTGATCCCGGCGCCGGGGAACTCGACAAGCTCGCCGGCCATCACGTTCTGCAGGCCGAACACGCGGGCGATGCCGTCGCCGACCGACAGCACCTGGCCGGTCTCGGCGACGTTCTGCTCGGTGTCGAAGGCAGCGATCTGCTTCTTGAGGATGTCCGAGATTTCGGCGGGACGGATTTCCATCAGGCGGCACCCTTCATGGCATACTGCAAACGCTGCAGTCGGGATTTCAAGCTCGTATCGTAGAGGCGGGCGCCGATGCGTACCACCAGGCCCCCCAGCAGGCTGGGATCAACGCTGTCCTGGATGTTGACGGACCCATATCCGGCCTCGATCAGCCGGGCGCGCAACTGCTCGCGCTGCACGTCGGTCAGCGGGTGGGCGCTTGCGACGGTCGCCACCACCACGCCGCGCTTCTGCGCCACGAGGGCTGCGAAACCGGCAACGATGGAGCGCAGCGCGCCCAGGCGGCGGTTGTTGGCGATGACGCCGACGAAGTCCTGCACCAGCTTGCCGAAGCCCTGCTGCTGCAAGACGGCAGTGGCCGCGGTGCGGGCCTGGGTCACGTCTATCAGGGGGCTGTCCAGCAGGCGCCGGAACTCGGGCGTGGTGTCTATCAGCTTGGCCAGCGAGTCCATCTCGGACACCGTCTGGTCCAGGGCGCCGGTTTCGTCGGCCTGCGCATACAGCGCGTTGGCGTAGCGTTCGGCGAGTTGCCCGCCGGATTGGTTCGTGGAGCCAGAGGCCACAGGGGACATTTCCAAGTTGTTGGCCGGCTCGTTCGGCCGGATGCGGGCGTCTAGCATGGGGTCGGGGGTGCTGCAACATGATGCAAGCATATCAAGGCATATGGAACCACGCGCATGACCCAGCCCGACGCCGCCGCCAGCTTTCCCGTCTCCGCCGGCATCCTGTTCGGCCTGGGGCTGGGCGGCTTCTTCGACGGCATCGTGCTGCACCAAGTCCTGCAATGGCACCACATGCTGAGCACCTGGTATCCGCCGACCACGTTGGAGGCCCTGCGGCTGAACACCCTGTGGGACGGCATCTTCCACAGCACGACCTACGTGTTCGTTATGCTGGGCCTGTTCATCCTGTGGCGTGCCGCGCATCGGCGGCACCTGGAATGGTCCGGCAAGCTGCTGGCGGGCACGCTGCTGATCGGTTTCGGCGGGTTCAACTTGGTCGAGGGCCTGGTGGATCATCAGATACTGGGAGTCCACCACGTCAACGAACTGGTGCCGGTCGGGGAGCGGCCGTTCTGGGACTATGGTTTCCTGGGCTGGGGCGCCGCCATGCTGGCTGTTGGCTGGGTGCTGCTGCGAGCGGGCCGGCGGGCCGGGGCCGCACCGTGACGCGCGCCCGGCTGCGTGCCGCGTTGCCCTGGGCCGGGCTGGCCGTCGGCCTCCTGCTGGCCACGGAGCCGGTATGGCGGCTGGCACTGCTGGGCCTTGACCCGACGCTCAATGATCTGCTGCGGCTTCGCTGCTTGAAGCCATCGTAACCATCCCAAACCGTCCTGTGCTACATCGTAGCAAACCGTGCCGCCCCTCCCCACGTTCCGGACCAGCATGCCCGACGCACTCACCTATGATCCCCCGATACCGGAGGCCACGACACGGGAATGCCCGGAATGCGGGCTGTTCCAGTCGGTTCCCCTCCTGCGTCCCGGCCTGGTCGCCACCTGCGGACGCTGCGGCGCCCTGCTGCGCCGTCGGCAACGGGACAGCCTGGGCACCACGCTGGCGCTGAACGTCACCGGGTTGGTGCTGTTCGCGGTCGTTATGGCCTACCCCTTCATGGGTCTCCAGTTGCTGGGCCAGACCCGGCACGCCACTCTGGAGGACCTGCCGGTCGCGTTCGAGATGCAGGGGATGTGGCAGTTGGCGCTGGTCGTGCTCGGCACCACCGTCATCGCGCCGTTGCTCAAGCTGTTGCTGACAATCGGCGTGCTCGTCGGTCTGCGGACCGGCGTGGCGCCGTCCACGCTCGCCACCATGGCCCGGGTGCGTCACCACCTGACGCCCTGGGCGATGGTGGAGGTGTTCCTGATCGGCGTGCTGGTCGCCTATAGCCGCCTCGCCTCCACCGCGACGGTTCTTGTCGGCCCTGCGTTGTATGCGCTGGGAGGGTTGATGCTGGTCATGGTCGCCGCCGACGCCTGGCTGGACGAGCACGCGCTTTGGGAGGCCATTGGCCG
>CAXTDP010000927.1:0-2330 GCA_964242295.1 uncultured Acetobacteraceae bacterium
CTACAACGTGGACCTGATGGCCGCGGCGATGCGGAAGGAGTGACGCGGCCCCGCCCTTACCTATCCCTACTCCTGGAAACGCAGTAGCCGCCCCGCATTGGCCATGACCGCCAACGTGCCGACGTTGTGCAGCATCGCCGCCAGCAGCGCGCCGCTGGCGCCTAGCCAGCCCGCGGCGGCGGCGGCCACCAGCACAACGGTCCAGCCCAGCCCCAACGCCACGTTGATCTGGATCGTCCGCCGGCACTGCCGGCTCAGCCGGATGCAGGTGCCCAACCGGCGCAGGTCGTTGGTCATCAGCACCAAGTCAGCCGACGCCAGGGCCGCGTCCGCGCCGCGCGCGCCCATCGCCACGCCCACCGCCCCAGCCTTTAGCGCCAGGCTGTCGTTGATGCCGTCGCCTACCACTACCGGGCGGTAGCCGGCCCGCATTTCGTCCACCACGCAGGCCAGCTTCTGGTCGGGCAGCGCCTCCGCCCGGACCTCGGCGATCCCCAGATGCTCAGCAACACGGCTGGCAACGGCTGCACGGTCCCCGGTCAGGAGAACCTGACGGTTGAGGCCCAGTTGCCGCAAGTCGTCCATCGCAGCGCGGGCCTCGGGCCGCGCCTCGTCGGCCAGCAGCAGCCAGCCCAGGAACCGCCCGCCTTCCGACACCCCGCTGACCGGGCCGTCATGCGCGGGCGCCGGGGAGGCCGCGATGCCCTCCTGCTGGAACAGCTCCGGCCGACCGAGCGCGACGGTGGCCCCCCCGGCCAGCTCCGCCACCATGCCCAGGCCCTGCACCTCCCGCACGTCCGTGACGGGCAGCCGCTGGTCCGGCGGCAGCAGGCCACCCAGGGCGCGGGAGACCGGGTGGTTGCTCGCCGCCCCCAACGTCGCCGCGACCTGCACTAGCCGGTCCCGGTCCGCCCCGGCTTCCACGGCCGTGCCGGCCAGCCGCAACTCGCCCAACGTCACTGTGCCGGTCTTGTCCACGACGACCGAGTTGACGGTCGCCAGGTCCTCCAGGAAAGCCGCGCCCTTCACCAGGATGCCGTGCCGCCCCGCCACCGCGATGGCCGCGATTGAGGTCGCGGGCGCCGCCAGCACCAGCGCGCACGGGCAGGACGCCACCAGCACCGCCAGCAATGCCGCCATGCCGCCGCCCGCGAACCACACCCCGGCAGCCGCCATCAGCACCAGCACCAGGTAGCGCCCGGCATGGCGCTCCAGCAGGCGCGTGACTGGCGGCTTCGCCCGCTCCGCCGCCTGCATCAGCCCGATCACCCGGCCCAGCGCGCTGTCCGCGCCCACCCGCGTCACCTCGACCCGCAGCAGCCCTTCCATGTTGATGCAGCCGCCCAGCACCGCCGACCCCGGCGCAACGTCGGCCGGCACGCTTTCCCCGGTGATGGTGGAGGTGTCCAGGCTCGACCGCCCCTCCCGTACCAGCCCGTCTGCCGGCAGCCGGTCCCCGGCGCGCAGTTCCACCAGGTCGCCCACCCGCAGCGCGGTGGACCAGACTTCCTCCAACGTGCCATCAGCGCCGATCCGCCGGGCCTTCGCCCGCGTGAGTTGCGTCAGGGCGCGTATGGCCTCCGCAGATCCCACCAGGGACCGCTCCTCCAGGATGTGCCCGACCGTCATCACCAACGGAAGCAGCGCGGCCGTGGTCAGGTCACCCGCCACCCAGGAGGCGATCAGCGCCAGCGCCACGAGCTGGTCCGTCAGGCCGTGCAGGTCGGGGTGGCGGATCGAGTGCCAGGCCGCCATCAGCGCCGGCACCGCCACCATCAGGGCGGCGCCGCCGGCCACGAGCTGCGCCACGTCCTCCTGGTCCGGCGCCAGGACCTGGACCGCCAGCGACAGCAGCAGCAGCGATCCCGCGATGATGGACAGCACGAGCCGGGTGCCCATGGCCCGGCGCTCGGCCCGGTCCAGCGCGACCTCCGTGGCGGGGTCCGGCAGGGTGGACAGGGCGGCGGGGTCCAGGGCCGACGCGCTCATGGCTTGCCTCCCGGCAGGATCAGACGGGTGCCGCCGCGGGGATCGAGCAGCTCGACGTGCGCGGCACGGTGCAGCAGCCGCCCGATCCGTTCGGCATAGATGCGGTCCAGGATCGCCTGCCCCGACGCCGCGGCAGCCTGCGTGGCCAGCGCCGTCACCGCCGCCGTGCGGCTCAGAGCCTGGGTACGCCGTTCCGCCGCTGCAGCGCGCGCATCGGCCAGGATGGAATCGCGCTGTTGCCGGGCCGACAACTGACTGCCGGCGGCGATGGTGCGGGCCTGCGCGATCTCGGACTCGACGGACTGGGTCGTGCGCAGCACCTCGTCGAACGCATCCTTCGC
>CAXTDP010000928.1:0-2330 GCA_964242295.1 uncultured Acetobacteraceae bacterium
GCCGATGCCCTGGCGGCAGAGGTGCAGGCTGCCGGCGGCCGGGCGGCCGTGCTGCAAGCGGACTTGGCGGACGAGGCCGCGGTGCAGGCCCTGCTGCCGGCAGCGGCGGCGCTTCTGGGACCCGTCGGCGTCCTGGTCAACAACGCCAGCGCCTTCGAGCGCGACGAGTGGGGCGACGCCACCCGCGAAAGCTGGGACCGGCACATGGAGCCGAACCTGCGGGCGCCGTTCGTGCTGATGCAAGCCTTCGCCCGGGCGCTGCCGGATGGCGCGGCGGGCGCCGTGGTCAACCTGCTCGACCAGCGGGTGTGGTCGCTGACGCCGCACTTCGTATCCTACACCGTGTCCAAGGCAGCCCTGTGGGCGCTGACCCGGCAGATGGCGCTGGCCCTTGCCCCACGCATCCGCGTCAACGCCATCGGCCCCGGGCCGGCGCTGCCCAGTATGCGGCAATCGCCGGAGTCGTTTGCCCGGCAGTGCGCCTCGGTTCCGCTGCGCCACGGCACCAGCCCGGAGGAAGTCGGGCGCGCCCTGCTCGCGATCCTGTCCCTGCCGGCGATGACCGGGCAGATGATCGCGCTGGATGGCGGGCAGCACTTGCAATGGGGCGCCGCCGGACTGGGAGCGGAGGAATGAGCGGCTCGCTCGCCGACTCGGGGCGGCGCATCCGGCACGTGTTCCTGCGCGACATGCTGCTGCAGGCCAGCATCGGCTGGTATGCGCACGAGCATGGGGCGACGCAGCGCATCCGGGTCAACGTGGACCTGGCGGTGGACGAGGGACCAGACGACGGCGCCGACACGCTGGACCGCGTCGTCAGCTATGAGGTGGTGGCGGACACGGTGCGCCGGCTGGTCGGCGCCGGTCACATCAAGCTGGTGGAAACCCTGGCCGAGCGCATTGCGGCGGCCTGCCTGGCTGACGCCCGGGTGCGGCTGGCGCGCGTGCGGGTGGAGAAGCTGGACGTGTTCCCGGACGCTGGCTCGGCTGGCGTGACGGTGGAACGGGCGCGGCTTTGAAGCCACAGCGGTCCAGCGCGATCAGACTTGTCCACGGGTATCAGTTGACTCTCAATGATTGCAGAGGCATGGGCGTCTCGGCTCATAGGATGGACTCGGGGCCAGGGTCTTATGAGCGAAAACAATGAGTTATTGCCGTTGCTCAAAAGCTGGGCAGGTCAATGGGAACGGCGGAAATCCGCCAAACCGCTGCTTCCGCCCACTGTCCGTCCACAGAGTTATCCACAGATTCGGTGGATGGAATCGGATGGCCGGGACAACACACCCTTGAGGCGCCGGGTCCCCTGCTCCCATCTTGCTGAAACATGCCATCTTCCCCAGACATGCCATCTTCCCCAGACATGAACGACGGCACGGACCATCCGGGTGGGCAGTCCAGCGGCGTCACGCTTCCCGCCGCCGTGCCCACCGCCCTTAAGGGCGTCGCGGCCATCGAGCAAGCGCTGCAAACCATGCCGCTCAGCCCCGGCGTTTACCGGATGCTGGATGCGCGCGGCGAGGCGCTCTACGTCGGCAAGGCCAAGAGCCTGCGCAAGCGGGTTTATTCCTATACCCAGATCGGCCGCCTGAACGAGCGGCTGCGCCGCATGGTGTCGGAGACCGTCGCGATGGAGATCGTGACGACCCATACCGAGGCCGAGGCGCTGCTGTTGGAGGCCAACCTCATCAAGCGGCTGAAGCCGCGGTTCAACATCGTCCTGCGCGACGACAAGACGTATCCCTGGCTGGTGCTGACGGAGGACCATTCTTATCCGCAGATCGCCAAGCACCGGGGGGCGCGGACCCGCAAGGGCAGCTATTACGGGCCGTTCGCCTCGGTCTGGTCGGTGAATCAGACGGTGAACGCCATGCAGCGGGTGTTCCTGCTGCGGTCATGCCAGGACACGGTGTTCGCCAACCGCAGCCGGCCGTGCTTGCTGCACCAGATCAAGCGGTGCTCGGCGCCGTGCACCGAGCGGATCAGCCGGGAGGATTACGCCGGGCTGGTGGCGCAGGCCCGCGCCTTTTTGGGCGGCAAGGCGGGGGCGGTGCAGAAGCAGTTGGCCGGCGAGATGGAGGCGGCGGCGGAGTCGCTGGAGTTCGAGCGGGCCGCGGCGATACGCGACCGCATCCGGGGGCTGACTGCGGTGCAGGGGACGGCGGTCATCAACCCGGCCAGCCTGAACGACGCGGACGTGATCGCGGTGCACGGGATCGGCGGGCAGACGTGCGTGCAGGTGTTCTTCATCCGTGGCGGGCGCAACAACGGCAACCGAGCGTTCTTCCCGACCCATGCGCGGGAGATGGAGGTGGACGAGGTGCTGGCCGCCT
>CAXTDP010000929.1:0-2326 GCA_964242295.1 uncultured Acetobacteraceae bacterium
CAGGATGGCGGCAGCGGGTCGATGCTGCTGACGGTTGTGGGTGTGTCACTCGCTGGCGTCGGCGGTCAAGGCATCTGGCGCCGTGCGCCGCTTGCGCAGGCTAGCGCCCTTCAGCTCCAGGCGGTGGGCACGGTGGACGACGCGATCGAGAATGGCATCGCCCAGAGTCATGTCGCCGATGACCTCGTGCCAGCGTGCTAGCGGAACCTGGCTGGTGATCAGCAGCGAGCCCTTGTCGTAGCGGTCGTCGACGATCTCCAGCAGGTCGCGCCGCTGCTCGGCGGTCAGCGGCTCCGGCCCCCAATCGTCGATGATCAGCAGCCGCGTGCGCTCGATCGCGGCCAGCATCCGCGGCAGGCGGCCCTCGCCCCGGGCGGTGGCCAGGTCGGCAAACAGCCGCGGCGCCCGCTTATAAAGCACCGAGTAGCCCTCCCGGCAGGCCTTGTGGCCCAAAGCGCAGGCCAGCCACGACTTGCCCACGCCGGTCGGGCCGCCGATGACCACGTGGCTGTGCTCGCGGATCCAGCCACAACCGGCCAGCTGCAGGAACAGGGCACGGTCCAAGCCGCGCGGCGTGCGGAAGTCCGTGTCCTCCACCACGGCCGCCTGGCGCAGCTTGGCGTCGCGCAGACGGCGGGACAGGCGCTTGTTGTCCCGGCTGGTCGCCTCGCGGTCGACCAGAAGGCCCAGCCAGTCCTCCCGCGGCAGGTCGGCCGCCTCCGGGGTGTTCTGCAACTCGGTGAACGCGTCCGCCATTGCAGACAGGCCGAGGCCGCGCAGGCGCTCGGCCGTGGGATGGTTCAGCATGGGATGACCTTTCAATGATAGTAGCCGGGACCGCGGATGTTCTCGTGCACGAGGCTCGGCGCCTCGGCCGTGTCGGCCACCTGGTCCCGGCGGTGTTTCAGGATGGCGGCGACCGAGGTGTAGGACCGGGTGCCGAGCGCCAGCGCCCGGGCACACGCGGCATCGACCCGCTCGGCACCGTGCTGGCCCACCAAACCCAGGATGCCGATGCAGGAGCGGAAGCCCTGCTCGGGATGTGGGCGCGAGCGCAGGATCAGGTCGAGCAGCACCGCGGCATCGTCGCCAACCGCCGCCGCCTCACGACGGATGCGCTCGTGCGTCCACTCCCGGTAGCGCCGGTGCGCGCTCGGCATGTGCTCGACCGTCGTGCTCGGGTGCCGGCTGGCACTGCGCACGTGGCTGGCCACCCGCTTGCCGCGGTGGAACACCTCAACCGTGCCGACGGTGATCCGGGCCTCGACCTCCTGGCGCAGCAAGTCGTGCGGCACCGAGTAGAAGTGCTTGTCGATCCCGACGTGGTAGTCGAGCCCGACCCGGCAGCGCCGCCATTCGGCATACTCATAGGCCACATCCGGCAGCCCCAGCAGCGCCGGCCGGTCGAACTGCTCGAACAAAGCCCGCCGCGTCGTGCCCAGACCGCGCATCGTGCGGTCGTTCAGCTGCTCGACCAGCACAGCGACCGAGGCGTTCAGCTCGGCCAGGGAGAAGAACCGCTGATGGCGCAGCCGAGCCAGGATCCAGCGCTGCACCACCTGCACGCCGACCTCCACCTTGGCCTTGTCGCGCGGCTTGTAGGGCCGCGCCGGCAGCACGGCCGTGCCGTAGTGCGCCGCCATCTCCGTGTAGGTCCGGTTCACCGCGGGCTCATAGAAGCAGGCACGCGTGACGCCTGACTTGAGATTGTCGCTGACCAGCTGACGCGCGACGCCGCCGAAGTAGCCGAACGCCCGCACATGCGCGCCGACCCAGTCCGGCAGCGCCTGGCTCCAAACA
This sequence comes from uncultured Acetobacteraceae bacterium, assembly GCA_964242295.1. Taxonomy (GTDB): domain Bacteria; phylum Pseudomonadota; class Alphaproteobacteria; order Acetobacterales; family Acetobacteraceae; genus DASWOJ01. The sequence goes on from CAXTDP010000929.1 coordinate 1,801, forward strand.
GCACAGGCAAAGGTGAAGCTCGACGCCCCCAGCACGGCGACAAAGATCTCCGCCTGGCGCGCCTCCCCGTTTGCCCCTTCCACCACCGCCACCGTGCTGCCGGCGAAGTCGACGAACAAACGCTCGCCGGCAGGGTGGACTTGGCGCAACGTCGGCTTCAGCCGCCCAGCCCACTCGCGATACAGGTCGCAAAACCAGGAATAGCCGAACCCGTCCGGCGCCCCGGCCCGGTGCTCCTCCCACAGCAGCGCCAGCGTCACGTTGGGCCGGCGCAGCTCCCGGTGCACCCACGCCCAGTCCGGCACCGGCCGCTGCTCCATCGGAACCTGCGACGGCGGCGGGAACAGCAGCGCCTCAAGCCGCTCGTCATCCAAACCGTCCGGCAACGGCCATCCCACGCCCGCACGGCGCGCCCGGCCCAGGTAGTGGCTCACCGCCGCCTGGCTCAGGCCAAGGCTGCAGCCCACAGCACGCTGGGACAGCCCAAGGGACAGCCGCAGCCGTAGAACGTCTCGTATCTTGCGCA
>CAXTDP010000930.1:0-2322 GCA_964242295.1 uncultured Acetobacteraceae bacterium
GCGTGGTCTATGCCGAGGACGCCGAGACCGGCGACCGCACCGTGTTCAGCAGCCGCTTCGCCTGCCCGGTCAGCGGCTTCACGATCGAGGAGATCGAGCCGCGGCTGTTCTCCTTCAACTCGCCGCACGGCGCCTGCCCCGCCTGCGATGGGCTGGGCGCGGAGAAGTTCTTCGACCCCAGCCTGGTCGTCCCCGACGAGCGCATCAGCCTGGCCGAGGGTGCCATCGCCCCCTGGAGCGGCGCACAGTCGCCGTACTACGATCAAACCCTGCGCAGCGTCGCCAAGCACCTGGGCGTCAGCACCCGCACCCCTTGGCACGAGCTGCCCGGCGCCGTGCACGACACCATCCTGACCGGCTCCGGCAAGGATGAGATCGAGTTCGCCTACAAGGACGGCGTGCGCTCCTACACCGTGAAAAAGGCATTCGAGGGCGTGCTGCGCAACTTGCAGCGCCGCTGGCAGGAAACCGACAGCGCCTGGGTGCGGGAGGAGATGAGCCGCTACCAGGCGGAGAAGCCCTGCGCCGTCTGCCACGGGGCGCGGTTAAAGCCGGAAGCGCTGGCCGTGCGGATCGCCGGGCAGAACCTGGCGCAGGCGGCCGACCTGCCGATCCGCCGGGCGCTGGACTGGTTCCAGGCGGCGGAGGCGACGCTGACGCCGCAGCGCGCCGCCATCGCCGGGCGCATCCTGCGGGAGATCACCGAGCGCCTGCGCTTCCTGGTGGACGTCGGCCTGGACTACCTGACCCTGTCCCGCGGCAGCACCACCCTGTCCGGCGGCGAGAGCCAGCGCATCCGGCTCGCCAGCCAGATCGGCTCCGGCTTGACCGGCGTGCTGTATGTGTTGGATGAGCCCAGCATCGGCCTGCACCAACGGGATGGGGAGCGGCTGCTGGGCACGCTGCGCCGCCTGAAGGCGCTAGGCAACACGGTGCTGGTGGTGGAGCATGACGAGGACTCGATCCGCGCCGCCGACCACCTGATCGACATGGGGCCGACTGCCGGGCTGGGCGGCGGCCATATCATCGCCCAGGGGACGCCGGCGGAGGTCGAGGCCAACCCGGACAGCATCACCGGCGCCTACCTGTCGGGCCGCCGAGGCATCCCGGTGCCAGCCCGGCGCCCGGTTGACCCCGCCAAGATGATCCGCATCGTCGGTGCCCGCGGCAACAACCTCAAAACTGTCACTGCCGACATCCCGCTCGGCACCTTCACCTGCGTGTCGGGCGTGTCCGGCGGCGGCAAGAGCACGCTGATCGTGGACACGCTCTACAAGGCGGCCAGCCGCCGGCTGATGGGCTCGGGGGAGGCCCCGGCGCCGCACGAGCGCATCGAGGGGCTGGACCAGCTCGACAAGATCATCGACATCGACCAGTCCCCCATCGGACGCACCCCGCGCAGCAACCCGGCCACCTACACCGACCTGTTCGCCCCGATCCGCGACTGGTTCGCCGAGCTGTCGGAGTCCCGCGCCCGCGGCTACAAGTCCGGGCGCTTCTCCTTTAACGTGAAGGGCGGGCGGTGCGAGGCGTGCCAGGGTGACGGCGTGCTGAAGATCGAGATGCACTTCCTGCCCGACGTGTTCGTCACCTGCGACACCTGCAAGGGCGCCCGCTACAACCGGGAAACGCTGGAGATCAAGTTCCGCGGCAAGTCGGTCGCCGACGTGCTGGAAATGACGGTGGACGAGGCGGTGCCGTTCTTCGGGGTGGTGAACCGCATCCGCGACCGGCTGACCATCCTGCAGCAGGTCGGGCTGGGCTACATCAAGCTGGGCCAGCAGGCGACGACCTTGTCCGGAGGCGAGGCGCAGCGGATCAAGCTGTCGAAGGAGCTTGCGCGCCGGGCAACCGGGCGCACGCTGTATATCCTCGACGAACCCACCACCGGCCTGCACTTCGAAGACGTGCGCAAGCTGCTGGAAGTGCTGCACGCCCTGGTGGACCAGGGCAACACGGTGGTGGTGATCGAGCACAATCTGGAAGTCATCAAGACCGCCGATTGGGTGCTGGACCTGGGACCCGAGGGCGGCGAGGGCGGCGGGCGCCTGGTGGTGGAGGGCACGCCCGAGGATGTCGCCGCCAGCAACGCCAGCCACACCGGACGCTACCTGCGCCCGCTGCTGCCGGCAGCCGCGGCAGTGCGGAAAACCGCATGAGGACACGCTCCCTTCTCCCTCTCCCTCCGGGAGAGGGAGCAGGTGCGTTCAGCCTCATGCCATGGCTGACCTCCTCGTCCGCTCCGGCCACATTACCGCGTTGCGCCTGTTCGACATCGCCTATGCCATAGACCTCCGCCAAGCTGAGGAAATCTGGGTCCGC
>CAXTDP010000931.1:0-2316 GCA_964242295.1 uncultured Acetobacteraceae bacterium
GCCGCGAGTGGCGCCCGCAGGGCACGCCCGAGCAGGTGCGGGTGCATGACTTCCTGATCGAGGAGCTTGGACGCGCGGTGCCCTATGGCGTCTACGACCTGGCCGCCAACGCGGGCTGGGTCAGCGTCGGCATGGACTATGACACCGCCGAGGGGAGTGTCAAAAACCTGGGGCGCTACGCCGCGAGCTGGACTGCTGGGTGGCCAAACCGTCCGTCCAGCACCGCCGCCCTGACCTGAAGCACACGGTGGGCGCCGCGGGGTGACCAGTGCATCTGCTGACGCTTGTTCATGCGGGCACCTACCAGCTGGTTGACGGTGTCCTCGGCCAGCGAGGTGGAGATCGGCTTGCCGGCCCGATGGCGCTGGCCGTAGTCGATCAGCGCGCCCTCGTTGTTCTCGATGTAGCTGCGCAGCTCCGCGCCGCGCGCGACCAGGCGCTTCGCTCCTGCTTCCATTGCGGGGTCGTTCAGCACGCTGGCATCCTTGGCCCAGCTCACGATCCGGTCCAGAGCCTCGCACGCCTTGTCGTGATGCCCGTTCCAGAGCAGGTCGCGCAGCCGTTCCACGTCGATCCGAACTTGGTCAGGCGGGGCGGAAGGTGGGGGCTCGAGGGCGCACAGGCCTTCCATGACCTGCTCGACATGGTGCACGCGCATGGAGAGATGGAACCAGCCGAGGATCAGCTCCACCGGGCCGCCTATGGCCAAGCGCACCAACGCCGGCAGCGCGGGGTCGCCGTCGCTGATCGCGGTGACCGCGTCGCCCTCCCGCCAGCCCTGATCGAGCAGCGCCGCGCGCAGCAGAGCGTGGGGCTGCTCGGCCACGCTGCGCACCACGGCGAAGCGCCGAGTGGAATGGCCCTCTCGTTCCACCTTGCCGCAGATCGCCTCGAAGTTGCGGACCTGGTGACCGGGCACCGCACGGATGTAGGCACCGTCGAGCATGACGATGGGCCGGTGCTCATCCGCTACTCTGGCCTTGTCCGGCTCGTTCCGGACAGCCGTGACCTTTGCGGCTGCTTGCCGGTCGTCTGCCTCGATCCGCAAAGCGACGGCATGGGTGCGGAGGCGCACGCTCTCCTGGTTTGCAGGCGAGGCCGGCAGCAGGGCGTCGAGAATACGCGACGCGTCCCGAAACGAAGTGCGCGCGCCAAGCTCGGCCTGCACCCGCTCCAACTCCGGCGCCCAGCGAGCCGTCAGCAACGCGCAGACCGGCGAGACCGTCCTCGCTCCCACCATGGGTGCAGACGGGCGGCAGCGGCACAGCTTCAACCGCGGTGCTTCCACCTCGACCGTGCCGAACAGCGTCTGCAGCCGGCGCGTGCGCCGGTCCTTGAGCGGCTGCAGCACCCTGCAGGCCACACAAGCCCGGTGATGGGCCGCATATGCCGCCACCTGGCCGCACAGCATGCTCGCCTGCAGCTTGGCCAACAGCGTCTTGGTCTCGGCAAGCACGAGGCCGATTTCCGCGAGCGTGCTGACCACCGCCGGCCGGCTGAACGTCACCAGCTCCGTCGTGTTCACCTCGCCCGCGCTCGTCGTCGTCTCCAACCGCACCGTCCACTGCATCACGCCTGCTGCCCTCGTGGTCAGGCATCAGCCAGGCTGATCAGCCCGACAGAGGCAAGTAGGTTGCCCCAGGTTTTTGACACTCCCCATCTCACTTTGGATGTTACCCTGATCTGAATCACGCCCATACTCTTGAGGGAGTATGGGGCGTGCGTGCTCATGCTGGCATGCCGCGGCGGCGGGTCTTCAGTTCTTCGGCTACCAGGAATGCCAGTTCCAAGGACTGTTCGGCGTTCAGGCGGGGGTCGCAGAAGGTTTCGTAGCGTCCGCCCAGGTCGGCCTCGGTCAGGCGGTGGGCGCCGCCGACGCATTCCGTCACTTCCTGGCCGGTCATCTCGACGTGGACGCCGCCGGCCCAGGTGCCGGCGGCGGCGTGGGCGTCGAAGAAGCCGCGGACCTCGGCCAGGATGCTGTCGAAGCTGCGGGTCTTGACCTTGGCCTGGGTGTTGATGGTGTTGCCGTGCATCGGGTCGCAGAGCCAGACCGTGCGGCGGCCGGCATGCTTTACGGCGTCCAGCAGCGGCGGCAGGGCTTGGGCCACGCGCTCCACGCCCATGCGGCTGATAAGGGTCAGGCGGCCGGGCTCGTTTGCCGGGTTCAGGGCGTCAATCAGGCGGAGCAGCTCGTCCACCTTCATCGTCGGGCCGACCTTGAGGCCGATCGGGTTCCGCACGCCGCGGAGGAACTCGATGTGGGCGCCGTCGAGCTGCCGGGTGCGGTCGCCGATCCACAGGAAGTGGGCGCTG
>CAXTDP010000932.1:0-2314 GCA_964242295.1 uncultured Acetobacteraceae bacterium
ATGCGGCGGTGATGGTGGGGGACCATCGCAACGACGTGCTGGCGGCGGCGGGGGCGGGAGTGCCCTGCATCTTTGCGGGCTGGGGTTATGGGCCGGCGGCGATGGGGGAGGGGGCGGCTGCGGTGGCGGACGGGTTCCCGGCGGTGCCGGGGCTGGCGGATGGGCTGGTCGGCGCCCGGTAAGGCGCGGGTTGGGACGCCGGGGCAGTTCTGATGTCCGAACCGTCATGCGGGCGGGCTGGGCCTGCCAGGGGTCGCGCCGGATGGCGGCACCCTGCTGGCCGGGCGCTACGGCCCTAGCGCGGACCGCAGCCGGGGCTGCTTGACCCAGTGCGGGCGTGCCTTGGCTGGGGCACACCCGTTCCTGTGGGATCGGCCGGCCTCGGGACTGGATGCAGAGCGGGGCGACTTGCTAGGCGTGCGGTCGGGGGCGTGCGATCGGGCGTTTGGCGGTTCAGGTCCGGCCGTCGAGCGTCCGGACCTGACTGTACTCCGCCCTAGCTTCGGGCTAGCGCGGCGTCGGCGACCGCACTTTGCCGCAGGCGGTCATACTCTGGCTTCGGTACCGGCACTGCGTCGCGGTGGCCCAGGTCGTTCAGGTGTACCCGGTAGGTTTCCCGGGCGCTGAATGCGGCGATGGCGGCGATGGCGGTGATCCCGAAGGTGATCGCGCCCACCGTCAGCGGGATGTTGGCCGAGCCCGGCGGCGCCGTGATGGCGAACAGCGCCGGCAGCAGCGCCGTGATGGTGGTCCCGACGTTCTGCGCGATCGCCATCGCCGACACCCGGGTGCGGGTTTGGAACAGTTCCGGGTAGAAGGCGGGGAACACCGCGTTGTAGCCCTGGTAAACCACGCCCCACATCAGCAGCGACATGAAGATGGCGAGACCCACGCTGCTGATGCTGATGGCATACAGGTAGCCGAACGACAGCAGCCCCGACAGCAGCGCGCCGGCGATGACCGGCGGGCGCCGGCCGATCCGGTCCGACAGGTTGCCGACAATGGGGATCACCACCACGGCCAGGATGTTGCCCAGCACCGGTATCCACAAGTACACATCCTTGGCGAAGCCGATGCCGTAGGCCGGCTGCACCGCATAAGCCGCGCCGAACACCGTTGCCACGACTGGGATCACGTTCATCAGCGCCATGCACACCACGCGCAGCATGTCGCCGCCGCTGAGCCTGAATGCCTCGACGATGGGGGCCTTCGGTACTGTGGCGCCCTCCTCGGCGAAGGCTGGGGTTTCATCCACCTCGCGCCGGATGATGTAGCCGGCGACGATCACCACCGCGCTGAGCAGGAACGGCACCCGCCAGCCCCAGGAGGCGAACTGGTCGGCCGGCATGAAGCGGGCCAGCGGCAGGAACACCGCCGCCGCCAGGATCTGCCCGGCCTGCACGCCCTGCAGGGTGAAGCTGGCGAAGAAGCCGCGGCGGCCGAACGGCGCGTGCTCCAGGATCATGGAGCTGGCGCCGCTGATCTCGCCGGCGACGGCGAAGCCCTGGATCAAGCGCAGGGCCACCAGCAGCACCGGCGCCCAGACGCCCACCTGCGCGTAGGTCGGCAGCAGCCCGACCGCCATCGTCGAGAAGCCCATGAGGAACATGCACACCAGCAGCACGCCCTTGCGGCCGTGGGTGTCGCCGTAGTGGCCGAGCACGAAGGCGCCAATGGGCCGGGCGACGTAGCCGACGCCGTAGGTCGCGAGCGATGCGACGATGGCGACGGTGGGATCGGATGACGGGAAGAATAGCTGCGGGAAGATCAGCGACGCCGCGGTCGCGTAGATGAAGAAGTCGTAATACTCCAGCGCCGAGCCGATCCAGCCGCTGGCTGCGGCCTTCTTCGATTGCCGCCTGCCGTGCGGCTCGTGGGTGGTGCTGTCCATGTGTGTCTCCTCCGTTGATGGTTGATGCGGGCGCGGCCGCCTTTCCCGGCGGTTTCCGCGGTTTCCGTTATTCAGTCGCGGCGGATTTGCAGGCCGCCTTGCTCTGGCCTGGCCCATCGTGTTCCGGCCAAGCGCGTTGCGGACGAGCTGGGGCCGGTTGCGGCGGAGGCAGCCCGGCATGGCCGGGATCGGGTGCGCGGCAGCCTGGTCGCAGTCAGCCCATGATCGCTTGCAAGCACGGCCCGGCCTCCCTGGCCGCGGCGTTGCGCGGCTTCGTCATTGTTTGGTGAATGCCCCTATACCTACCGGACGGTAGGGTGCAAAGTGGAATCTCTGGTCACGGCCAGAAATAATTCGCCCGCCCTTGCAGGGCAGGCCCAGGGATGGATACGCAGGGCAATGGCACTCGTGGCGAAGCAGGGC
>CAXTDP010000933.1:0-2314 GCA_964242295.1 uncultured Acetobacteraceae bacterium
CGTGGGCGGCACGGGACGAGCCGGCAGCACGAAGGCGAACAGCTCCAGCAGGTCCAGGCAGGGCTGCGGCCGCAGGCCCAGGCGGCGCAGGGTGGCGGGCGCATGGACCAGCAGCGGCGGCGGCCCGACGCGCAGCAGATGCGCCGCTTCCTCCGCCGGCAGGGACAGCAGCTCGCCATCGGTGGTCAGCACGGCGGCGCGGCCGTGCCCGGCGACGACGGCAGGCGCGTCCGGGACGAGGAGGGAGTTGGAGGCCATCTGGAATGCTATGTATGGCCGCACGCGCGACATGCGGCAATCTTCCGCCGTGCCGGAGAGGCTGCAAGCGAAGGACCCCGCCCATGCTCCCATCCGAACAGGCCCGTATCCAGGCGCCCAGCTCCGGCGCCGGCCCGGATGGCGGCTTCGCCCCGCTCGTCCCCGAGCTGGACGTGACCGACCTCGCCGCGAGCCTCGTCTTCTGGTGCGGTCCGCTCGGCTTCACCATCGCCTATGACCGGCCGGCGGCGGGCTTTGCCCACCTGCAGCGGGCCGGCGCCCAGGTCATGCTGTGTCAATGCAATGACAACTGGGACACCGGCCCGCTGGAGCCGCCGTTCGGCCGCGGCATCAACCTGCAGATCAGGGTCGCCAGCACCGCCCCGATCCTAGCTGCGCTGGACGCCGCGGGCTGGCCGCTGTTCCGCCCGGTCGGGGACCGCTGGTATCGCGTGGGCGGCAGCCAAGCCGGCTGTCGCGAACTGCTGGTGCAGGACCCCGACGGCTACCTGCTGCGACTCCAAGAAGACCTCGGCACCCGTCCGGGGTGACGCGGCCCGGCATTTTGGCGCAAGTGCGAAGCGTTCGCATCATTGCGAAAGCGGCTTGATCGTTTCGGCGCTGCTCGCCATCTTAAGTCCATGCGAACACTTACCGACCTAGACGAGAAAGAAATCCTAGCCCTGGCTATCAGCAGCGAAGAGGAGGACGGCCGCATCTATGCCGACTTCGCCGAAAGCCTGCGCGACGAGTATCCCGACAGCGCCCGCGTCTTCGCCGACATGGCGCAGGAGGAAAGCGAGCACCGCCGGATGCTCATTGAAACCTTCGTGACGAGGTTCGGCAACCACATCCCGCTGGTCCGCCGCCAGGATGTCCGCGGCACCGTCGCCCGCCGCCCGGCCTGGCAGGTCCGTCCCCTGGGGATCGAGGCCGTGCGCGGCATGGCCCGGCAAATGGAGGTGGACGCCAGCCGCTTCTACGCCAACGCCGCCAGCCGCAGCACCGATGCCGGCATACGCAGGCTGCTCGGCGACCTCGCCACCGCCGAGATGGAGCACCAGAACACCGCCGGCGCCATTGAGGCCAAGCGCCTGCCAGGCGAGGCGCGCGACACCGAGGATGCCGCCGCCCGCCGCCGCTTCGTGCTGCAGATCATTCAGCCGGGCCTGGTCGGCCTGATGGACGGCTCGGTGTCCACCCTGGCGCCGGTGTTCGCTGCGGCGTTCGCCACGCACAACTCCTGGAACGCGTTCCTGGTGGGGCTTGCGGCCTCGGTCGGCGCCGGCGTGTCCATGGGCTTTGCCGAGGCGTTGGCCGACGACGGCAAACTGTCGGGACGCGGCACGCCCTACCTGCGCGGCTTGGTTTGCGGGCTGATGACCATTGCCGGCGGCATCGGCCATACGCTGCCGTATTTGATCCAGGACTTCTGGACGGCGACGATCGTGGCCGGGGTGGTGGTGCTGTTCGAGCTGCTGGCCATCGCCTGGATCCAGTGGAAGTACATGGATACGCCGCCCTTGTCCGCCGTCGCCAAGGTCATGCTGGGCGGTGCCATCGTGCTCGCGCTCGGCATCGCGATCGGGAGCAGCTAGGTGCATCCGGTCACCACGCACTACGACCGGCGCACCATCTGACGGTGACGGCGGTGTCCGTTGGCTCGGGCGGCATCAGCCCGGTGCGGCCCTGGGAGCAACTACAGACGCCCTTTCATGCCTCGGCTGCCAGGGCGGGGTGAGCGAGCAAGGCCAGGGCCAGGACACCCTGGGTTGCCCGCCCTGGCGTCATTGGGAGGCGTTCGGCGCCCGCGGTGCTTCCCGGGGCACCGGGACTGACGATGGACGTTGCGTGGCTGCTGGACTGCTACGCTGCAAGCGGCTCGCAATGACGATGGTTGCGGGGCAGGCGGGCGGGGTGGGTCGTCATCGCAGGGCGCCGCCCGTCGCCTTGGTCACGGCCGCGACCACTTTGGCGGCGGCGGCGTCAATCTCCGCCTCCGTCAGGGTGCGTTCCCGTGGTTGGAACACGACTTCTATGCCCACGGACTTCTGGC
>CAXTDP010000934.1:0-2312 GCA_964242295.1 uncultured Acetobacteraceae bacterium
AGCACGGTCTCGCGCGCATCCAGTTCCTTGCGGCGGCGGGCCAGGGCGCTGACGGGACGGGCAATCCGCCGGGCCACCGCCAGCGCGGCGACGGCGGCCAGCAGAGTCAGCGCCGCGCCAAACCCGGCCAGCGGCAGCAGCGTCCGCAGCAGTGGCGCCCGTACCACCCCTTCCGGAACGCCGATCCCAACGGTCCATCCCGTCGTGTCGGAGTGGACGAAGCCGGTGTAAGTCACGACGCCTTCCAAAGTGGTGGACATGACCCAGCCCTCCGGCTGAGTGCGGGCCGGCATGGTCCAGTCCTTGCTGGCGGGGGTGCCGAGCCTGGCATCGTGGTCCAGCGTGCGCGCCAGGAACAGGCCGCCGCGGTCCACGACGGCGCCGATCCAGTCCGGCGGCAGGCGCTGTGAGCGCAGCATCGCCTCGATCAGCTCCCGCGGCAGGGCAATGGCCAGCACCCAGGGTGGCCCGGCAAGCTGCGCTCCTGAAGCTGGGACCGGCACATTCCCTGGAGCCGGGACCGGCACGTTCACCGTGACCTGCATTCGCCCGGTCAGTGCGCTGCGGGTCAGGTCCGATACCCACGCCTGCCCGGTGACGGCAACCTGGACCGCCTGCGCCGCCTGGCTGCGCCGGGGCAGCACGGACCCGGCCGGGTGGCGGCTGTTCAGCACCTGCTCGCCATCCCCCCGGGACAGCGAGACCGGCCCGTTCAGCAGGGCGGAGGCCGCCTGCATTTCGATGTGGAAGGCTTCCAAATCCCCGCGGGCAAGCGCCGGCGACCGGCCGAGCGCCTCCAGCGCGGTGCGATACAGCACGGCCTGGTTGTCCATGGCCAGGGAGAGCGCGCGGGCCACCGCCGTCACATCCCGCGCGAAGCCGCGGGTTTGCACCGTCGCAGTGTGCCTGGCCAGCACGGCGGCGAAGGCGATGAATGGCACCGCCGATACCAGTGCCAGCAAAAGCAGGTAGGTGCGTATGCGGAAGCTTCTACGCACGCCGATGCGCCCGGGTTCTTGATCGCCGGAGTATCGGCCTGCGGCCAGTTCGCGCAAGCCGCGGCCTTCCCGCGGCTAAACCGGGCAGAAGACCCCCGCAGCCTCGTCGGCCAGCACGACGGGCGCCCATCGCCGGGCAGCGGCCCGCAGCCGCACCAGGATGTCCCGCATCGCCATGGGCTTGGCCAGGTAATCGTGCGCCCCGGCGTCAAGCGTCACCGTCCGCGCTGCCTCGCCCTGTCCGGACAGGGCGACGACGGCGCAGTCTCCGTCCCGCGCCAGCCGCGCGACCAGCACGCTGCCGTCCATGTCGGGTAAGTCTAGGCTCAGCAGCACGGCATCGGGGGCATAGGTTGGCTTGAGCCGCAGCGCTGCGGCCGCATCTGGCGCCCACAGCACGATCCAGCCGGCCCGGCGCAGGCCACGCTGCAGGGCGGCTGATACGGCTGGATCAGCCTCGACCAGCAGCACTCTCAGCGCGGCCAGCACTTGGGGCGCCAGCAATTGGGGTGCCAGCACTTGAGGTGTCAGCATGGAGGCGGCATGCATGGCAACAATCTTCCGTCTGGGCAGCGTCGGGCTGGGTCGTTCAAGCAGCACGCGGGAGCGCCGCGCTTCGGATCCGCAGGGTTGAACGGTTTATGCATCGAGTGTGGCAAGCCTGTGTCAGTCCCGACGGCAGAGTGGCTGACCGCGGTTAACAAATTCTGACCCTAAATCTCCATTCAGAGACCTGCCAGGTGTCCAGTCGCTGCTGGTCCTGCCGTGACGGGCGTTCTATTCTTCCCCATAACGGCCGCAATGGGCCGGCAGGAGGATGCTGTCCATGGCCACCGTATCCATACGCGGAGTCCGCAAGTCGTTCGGCGCCACGCCCATCCTGCATGGCGTCAGCGTCGAAATTGCCGACGGCGAGTTCACCGTGCTGGTCGGCCCCAGCGGCTGCGGCAAGAGCACCCTGCTGCGCATGATCGCCGGCCTGGAGGAGATTGACGGTGGCGAGGTCGCCATCGGCGGACGCGTCGTCAACAAGGTGCCGCCGAAGCAGCGGGACATCGCGATGGTGTTCCAGAACTACGCGCTTTACCCGCATATGACGGTGCGGGACAACATGGCCTTCAGCCTGCGCCTGGCAAAGGCGCCGCGTGAGGCGATGGACCAGCGGGTGGACCGCGCCGCCGCCATCCTGGGCCTGGCAGGGCTGCTGGACCGCTACCCGCGCCAGCTTTCAGGCGGGCAGCGGCAACGGGTGGCGATGGGCCGCGCCATCGTGCGCGACCCGCAGGTGTTCCTGTTCGACGAGCCGCTGTCCAA
>CAXTDP010000935.1:0-2306 GCA_964242295.1 uncultured Acetobacteraceae bacterium
GAGCAGGCAGCGCACCTGCGGGCTGGCAGCCTCCAGGCCGCGCCCGCGCGGGCCGAGCTGGCGCACCAAGTTGCGCCGTGCTGCAGCTGGGTCGAAGCCGCCCGCTTTCGTGGTGGCGTAGCGGGCGGTCCACTCCGCAGCCGTCAGGGCATAGTCGGCAGGACGAGGGTCCTGCGGCGCCGGCAGCACCAGGCCCAGGCGTCGGCCCACGAACGCCGCCGTGGTCCGGAACGACCCGGCCTGCTCCCGGATCAGGCCCTCCATGTCGAAGGCCCGGCGGAACCGGGATGGCGCCGCCCGCAGCAGGCACACCAGGGCCAGCACGAGCATGAGCAGGATGGTAGGCAGGCGATAGAAGGCGCCGACGTCGCGGCTAATGCCCCAGAGGTCGTGCAGCGTGACCCGTTCGGGGTCGGCGCGCATCATCTGCCGGTCGGCCAAGTCGAAGCGGTCGGTCAGGTGCCGGGCCAGGCCGATCTCGCCGTGGAACATCTGCATGACGGCACGGCTGATCTCGGCGTGGAACGTGCTCCACAGCAGGTAGGCCCCGACGCCCGAGCAGATCAGGGCCACGATCAGGTAGAAGCCGCCGTTGTCGTCCCCCGACGGCCAACTGGCGCGCGGGCTGGGCTGCTGCTGCATCGCTACCTCGACGCCACGACGGATGCGGCTTTGCTGGGCGGGAGGGGCTCGGCAGGGTGGGCGGCCCGCGCCTGCAGGAGGAGCACCTGCTTCAGCACCTGGCGCAGATACGTCGCCTTATGCTCGGGGGCATGGGAGTGGTAGTAGGCGACCCCCTCCCAGAAGTCGCCGTGCGCCTCGTCCAGGCCGCGCCGGAGTATCCAGGCGCCAGCCTCGACGTTGGCGCAGAAGCTGTCGCGCAGCCCGCGGTAAGCGTCGGCGGTGGAGGCGTGCCAGTGCGCCGCCACCTGCGGCAGCCAGATCTGGTTGACCTGCATGGGGCCGATATCGACGGTGGCGTTGGTGTTCTGGCTCACGGCGCCGAGCGACCCGCCCTCGACCCGCAGCAGGATCACTAGGACCATGGGCGGCAGACGATGCACCTCGGCCGCGGCAGTGATGCAGCGGCGGATCATGGCCGTGCCGTCACCGGCCTCGCCGGCATGGGCGTAGGGCGAGGTTGCAGCCAGCATGGCAGCCACGGCCAGCAAGAGCCGCGTCATGGCGCAGCACCCCCAGGTGACACAGGCGTCGCGGCTGCGCGTCGCTCCAGGCCCTGCACGGCAGCCGACCAAAGGGCGCCCAGGTCGTTGACGACGATGGCGCCCGGCTGGGCGACCTGCGCCGCCGCCTCCATGGTGGCCAGCATGACGGTGCTGAACTGGCCGTCCCGGATCGCCCGCAGGCGGTAGCCCAGCAGGGCCGCCGGGTCGCGCACGATGTCCAGGGCGAAGCCTTGGCCGGTCGCCTCACGCCAGACGGCCTCGCCGGCCACGACGAGCGCCGGCAGCAGGCCGTTCGGGGCGGCGGCGCTGGCCGGGGTCACGGCCAGATCCTCGCCGCTGGCCCGGTCCTGGTAGATGACGGTACGGCCCTCGCGCTCCAGAAGGGCGCCCATGGCCTTGGAGACAGCCTCGACGCTGACCGCGCTCATGCCAGCCGCCGGCGCTTCCAAGCGGGGACGGCGGTGCGGACCGGACCCACGAGCAGCCGGCGCGCCAGGCGGAACATCGCCGGCACCGTCAGCCCGAAGAACGAGATCACCGCAAAGAACGCGGTGCCGGTCACGGCGATGTAGAGCGTCGTCCAGCTCCAATAGACGAGGCAGCACAGGATGGGCAGACAGGCACGGGCATCAAGCATGAACAGGCGGACGGGAAGGCCGGTGTTGCGCCACATGGCGGGGCTCCTTGGGACGGGCGGATGGGACAGGCCGGACGTGCGGGTGGGAGAGGCCTGGCCAACCGCCGCATGACCAGCGGCACGTCCGCAGCAGAGATCGACGTGCTGACAGGGTGGCCGGTCATGGCGGCGGACACGACGTCACCGGGCCGCATGGCAAACCTCCAGGGGTGGAGCGGATGGCGTGGGCGGGATCATCCGATGTTCCGCCGCTGGTCACGGGCGACCTCCTCGGAAATGCGGCCCTGGTGCAGGGCCAGGTCGATCGCCTTGGCATAGGACTGTCCCTGCTCCTCGACGGCACGCCGGGTCATGGCCGGCCACTCGGTGGGGTCGGCCTGCATGAAGCGGTTGCGCAGGCCGGCGTCGAACGCCAGGAACTCCCGCAGCGCGGTGCGGCGCCCGTCCACCGAGGGCACCAGGCGCTGGTTGACCACGAGGCG
>CAXTDP010000936.1:0-2299 GCA_964242295.1 uncultured Acetobacteraceae bacterium
GGCGGCTCGGGCTGGGCGGGGGGCGGCGGTGCTGGGTCGGGCTGGCGGGGGGCGAACCAGCGGCTCAGGGTGGCGAGCATCGGGGTCTCCGGGAGTTCACCTGGCTGTAGCAGACCTGCGGCGGGCGTGGGTATGCAAAGTGGGAGGGCGGGGGGCCGCAATGCGGCATGTGGTTTGGTGGGCTGGACCTGTTCCCTTTCCCTCAGGGAGAGGGTTGGGGTAAGGGAGACTGCATGCACTGTTCTTGCCCAAAGAAGGCCGCGTTCCGTCAGCACCAGCCGTGCCCCGCTCCGCAGCCAAGACCCCCTCACCCCGACCCTTTCCCAGAGGGAGAGGGTCGGGGTGAGCAGTTCAGCCATCAATTGCTGGCTTGTTTGCGGAAGCGGTTGAACCAGGCGAGTTGGCAGGCGACCTCGGCTGCGAAGTGTGAGGGGCGGTAGACCGCGGAGCTGTGGGTGACGTTGGGTCCGCGCACCAGGGCGGTTTCGACGCCGGCCAGTTTTAGGGCGGTGAAGGCTTGCAGGGCCTCGCTTGCCGGGGTGCGGCTGTCGGCCTCGCCGGCCATTACCATCGTGGGCGTCGTTGCGCGCGGCAGGTGGGCCAGCGGCGAGCGGTCGCGATACTTGGCCGGCGCTTCCCAGGGCAGGTCGCCGCCCATCCAGGTTCGCCCGACGGACGGGCCGATGTCGGCGGTCAACACCCAGCTTTCCCAGGCGACCACGGGCTTGATGGACACCGCGGCGCGGAACCGGGCGGTGTGGGCGACGGTCCAGAGCGTGAGCGTGCCGCCGCCGCTGACGCCGCCGACGAACAGGTTGTCCCGGTCCACCTCCGGTCGCCGCACCACGGCGTCCAGCACGTCCATCAGGTCGTCCCAGTCCGGCCCGGGGTAGCGGTCGTGCAGCGCCTGCAGGAATGCCTCGCCATAGCCGGTCGAGCCGCGCGGGTTCACCGCCAGCACGGCATAGCCTGCAGCAGCCAGCATCTGGTGCTTGATCGAGAAGCGGTCGCCGAAGCTGGCGAAGGGGCCGCCGTGGATTTCTAGCGCCAGGGGCACCGGGCCGGCTGTGGCCGCATGCGGGAGCATTAGCCAGGCTTGTACTTGGTGGCCGTCGCGGGCGGTGGTCCAGAAAGACTCGGTGGAGGCGAAGCCGCCGACTTCCTCGGACAGCCCGGGGTTCAGGGCCGTCAGGGTCGCTGGCGAGCCGGCCGGTGAGATGACGGCGACCTCCGACGGGACCGTCGCAGTGGTGCGGACGTAGGCGAGGGTGCCGTCTCGGGCGACGGAGAAGCCACCGCCGGCATAGGGCATCTCGATCCCTGGGCCGCCGATGTCGCGGACGAGCCGGGTCAGACGCCCGTCGCCTGCGATGCGGGCCAGCACCCGGCCGCCTTCCTCGTCGAAGCTGGCGAACAGGGTGGCGCCGTCGCTGTGCCAGGCCAGGTCCTCGATGCTGCGGTCCAGGCCGGGCAGCAGCTCGCGCAATCCAGTGCCGTCCAGGTTCATGACGAAGGCGATGCGCCGCTCGGCGCTGCGGTTCAGCGGGGCGACGCCGGTAAAGGCGATCCGGAGGCCGTCCGGGCAGACGGCGATGGCGGCTTGCTGGCCCGGGCGGTCGGTCAGCCGGCGCGGCAGGCTGCCGGAGACGGAGATGGCGTAGATGTCACGCTCGTCCTGGGCGCGGTCCCAGTCCGGGCGGCGGGTGGCGGCCAGCAGCAGCTCGGAGCCGTCCGTCGTCCAGGCCAGGCCGGAGGGGCGCATGAAGCCGCTGGACCATACGCCCTCGGTCAGTTGACGCGCCGGGGCGCTGGCGTCCGCCGGGGCGAGCATGACCTGGAAGCCGCCCTCGGCGAGGTCGCCGACCGTGTCGTGGCGCCATAGCAGGCGCTCGGTGACGGCGAAGGGAGGCGCCCAGTCGGCGCCTTCGGGCGGGTGGGGGAAGTTGAGCCAGGTGGAGGGTGCGGCGTTCACGTGCGCCTGCCAGACAAGCTGCTGGCCGTCGGGGGACCAGGCGGGGTCACGCAGGGTTGCCGGGCCTTCGGCCAGGATGGTCGAGCGTCCGGTGGTGTCGGCGACGACCACGGCCATTTGCTCGCCGGAGCGGCGCAGGTAGGCCAGGCGGGCGCCGTCGGGGGACCAGCGTGGTTGGGATGCGCCGGTGCTTTCGGGCAGCTCGCGCCAGGTGGTGCGGTCGTCGGACAGCATGAGGGTGGCGATGCGACGGTCGGTGGCAGGGTCGCGGCGGGTGAGCACGAAGCAAAGCCGCGCCGCGTCCGGCGACACCTGCGCGTCCGCGGC
>CAXTDP010000937.1:0-2297 GCA_964242295.1 uncultured Acetobacteraceae bacterium
GAACTGATCCATGTCCACCCGGTTGGCAGGCTGGACCCCGATCAGCTTCACGACCTGATGCGGCACCACGCTGATGAGGCGGAACGCAACAAGCGCCAGGGTGATGTGCATCAGCACGAACATGCAGACCAGCACGATCACGCCCAGCATGTTGGTGACGAACCAGCCGTTGGACAGCGCGAAGCCAGCGGCGATCCCAAAGCCCTGCATCATCAGCCAGGACATCGAGCTGAACACGAAGTAGCCAAGGAACAGGCCGAACAGCATGAGCACCGGCCGGAACAGGACGTTAAAAAGCAGGGCGTATCCTTCGATCCCCCGCCCGTGCAGCCCCTCGCCCTGGAACGTCAGGTGGGCGAACATCCAGAGTGGAACGGCGATGACCGCCTCGCAAACCAGAATGAGCCAGCCCGCGACGCCCGCGACCCACATGGCGAACGGGATCATCGGCAGCACGTAGGCGATGAGCAGGCCCGGAACGAGCATGCACATCAGGCCGTAGAAGATCGGCGTCCCAAGGAAGCTCATGACCAGATGGCCGGACACCGCGGCGCCTGCGGCGGCCCAGTTCAGGGTCAGCACGTTCCACACTGCCACGCCGGCGGTGGCCGTCGTGGATGCGAGGACGGCAGCCAAGCCCAATGCAGAAAGCGCTGTAAGGGTGAGGGTCTGGCCAAGGTTGATGAGCGCGCCGAACGGATCGGTCCAGCCGGTCCCGGTCGAGGGCGACATGGCGGTCGTGATGGCGTTCAGCACGCGCTCGTTCAGCCGCAGGCTGCGCGACACCTGCTCGATGGTGCTGGCGCCGTCCCCGCCCGGCGTGGCCCCGCTGAACAGTTCGGAGTTGCCCCCCGCAGCATCCGTGGCGTCGGCCGTCTGCACGTAGTTGTTCAGCTTGGTCTGGAACGTTAGAGCCGACTGGACAAGGGGAGCAAGGTCGCCGCCGAGGCTGGGGCCGAGGCCCTGGTAGCTGGGCGCCCCTACGGTTGGCACTGCGGAGAGCAGCGAGAGGGTCTGCCCATTCAGGCGCGCGATCTCCACGTAGTAGGCGCCGGCAGAAGTCCAGCCGAGGTCCGACATCTTCTGCTGGTTGGCAGTCAGGCCGAGGGCGCCCCCGCGCGCATCATCCGACGAAGCCATGCTGCTTCGCAGGGACTGCATCGCCGCCGTGGCTGCCGCGGTCAGCTGGTTGGTGTAGTCCGCCGTGGCACTCACCATCGTGTCCATGAGTGGGCTGAGGGAGTTGGCCTGCCGGCTGGTCCAGAACTGCTGCGCGACATCCTGGACCGCAGGCCGGATGCTGGCCTGGATGACCCGTGTCAGCGCGGTTTGCTGCCGGGTGGCCATATCGACCGAGACCCCGGCATAGTTGGTGGCGGCTGGATTGGGCTGGCGGAGGGTGACGGACCCACATACGGGCGAGCCGATGTCGTCCCCGGTGCTCATGCCGTAGATCCAGCTCACATAGTCGCCGCTGATGGCGCTGTTCCCCCCGGTGTTGCTTCTCACCGGCTGCGGGGCTGGCACGAGGTTCGGGTTGTTGGACGCCACGTTGATGAGGGCGCGGCACAACTCGTTTTCCATCAATCCAGCGACAATCCGTTTGGTGCCAGGCATCATCGGCTGGGCAATCGGCACCGCATCCGGCCCGATCGCCTTGATCGCGCTGGTATAGACCGCACGTCCCATGCCGATGCCCCACATGGCCGCCTGCATGACCGCTGCCTGCCCCGAGCTGAAGCCGGAGGGCAAGGGGAACATCATCGCGAGGGCTAGGACGAGCCGCACTGGCGCCCAGGAACTGGTGGTGCTGCTGAGCACCCGTCCTGTTTCGGCCGCCCGGTGGATCTGCAGGATGGTGGAGTAGGCGACGAACACCACGGCGATCGCCATGATGTAGCCGGTGAGCTGGCCGACCATCTTGCCGATGACCGTGGCTGCCGCGCCGATCCCTGGGAGGCCAGGGGTGTTCGATATGGGAAACAGGGACCGCAGGACTTGGGCGGCCCAGTCGTTGCCGGGCGAAAGGGCCGACCAGGTGGTCTGGTAGGCGTTGCCCGACTGGGCATGCGCGGCGTCCGCGACGCACAGGAGCATTAAAGCAAGTGGGAGTGTCCAGGAACGGCGCATCGCATCCTCGCAGGGTTCATACTCTTGCGAGGATGCGGGCCGGCGTTGCGAACGCCGTCAGGGAGATCGGCGGCCCTGGATCAAGGCGACATGCCTGGGGAGGACGACGCTTTCGGTCCGGCCTCGACCTCCTTGCCGAAAGCCTGTCGCACGCGCTCGACGGCCTT
>CAXTDP010000938.1:0-2296 GCA_964242295.1 uncultured Acetobacteraceae bacterium
CGCGGCAGCATGGCCATCTGCGCCCGGCTCTCGATCTGGAACGTGCCCAGCGTGTCGGCCCGGCGGATCATGGCATAGGTGGCCGGGTCCTCGGGCGGGATCGTCGCGATGTCCATCGGCGGCCTTCCGCCGATGTCCAGCGCCGTCCCGCTCGCTTGCTCGATCAGCTCGAAGCCGCGGCGCAGGCAGCCGAGCATGCCGAGGCCGAGCACGTCCACCTTCATCCACTTCAGCGCATCGATGTCGTCCTTGTCCCACTCGATCACCTGGCGTCCAGCCATCGCTGCGGGCTCGACTGGCACCAGGTCGGCCAGCGGCCCGCTGGTCAGCACGAAGCCGCCCGGGTGCGTGCCGAGCTGGCGCGGGAAGCCGACGAGATCCTCGGCCAACTGCAAGGCCAGCCGCAGCCGGCGGTCGCCGAGGTTCAGGCCCAGTGCGCGGGCGTGCTCCTCACCGACGTTGCGGCGGCTGCCCACACGCTGGCCTATGCCGTTTCCGCTGTCCCCGTCCGCACTGCCCGCAGCGTTGTCAGATCGTCTCCCGCCCGGCCCGCCGTCGTCGGACCCGCCCCAGACTTGGCCTGCGAGCGCGCCGGTGACGTCCTCGGTCAAGCCCAGCACCTTGCCCACGTCGCGGATGGCGCCCCGGGGGCGGAACCGCATCACCGTGCAGCACAGGGCGGCGCGGTCCCGCCCGTAGTGCTCGTACACCCACTGGATCACCTCCTCCCGGCGCTCGGCCTCGAAGTCGACGTCGATGTCCGGCGGCTCGCGGCGCTCGACGGAGACGAAGCGCTCGAACAGCAGGCCCGATCGCACCGGGTCGATGCTGGTGACGCCCAGCACGAAGCACACGGCGGAGTTGGCGGCGGACCCACGGCCCTGGCACAGGATGGCGCGGCTTCGTGCGAACCGCACGATGCTGTGCACCGTCAGGAAGTAGGGGGCATACTCGAGCTCCCCGATCAGCCGCAGCTCGTGCCGCAGTTGCGCGTCCACCTCTGGTGGCAGGCTAGCAGGGTAGCGGGACGGCACGGCCTGCCAGACCAGTCGTTCCAAGGCTGCCTGGGCGGTCTCGCCGGGCCGCTCCGTCTCGTCCGGATACTGGTAGCGCAGTTCGGACAGGGAGAAGGCGCAGCGGTCCACGATCTCCAGCGTGCGCGCCAGCGCGTCGGGGTGGCGGGCGTAGAGCCGCGCCATCTCGGCCGGCGCCTTCAGGTGGCGGTCGGCATGGCGTTCGCGTCGGAAGCCCGCGTCGTCGATGGTGCAGCCCTCGCGGATGCAGGTCACCACGTCCTGCAGGATGCGCCGCTCCGGCGTGTGGTAGAGCACGTCACCCGTGACGACGGCCGGCACCCGCGCAGCCTGCCCCATGCTGTCCAGCTCATGCAGCCGCGCGGCGTCGCCGGGTCGCCGGCGCAGGCATAGGGACAGGTAGCTGCCGCCGGGAAACTCGCCCCGCAGCCGGGTCAGCACATCGGCCAGCACAGCGTCGGGCTGGTCCGGCAGCAGCACCAGCAACAGGCCCTCGCCGTGCCGCACCAGGTCCGCCCAGGTCAGGTCGCAGCCGCCCTTGCCGGCGCGCCCCTTGCCGAGCGTGAGGAGGCGGCACAGCCCGGCGTAGCCGGCGCGGCTCGTCGGATAGGCCAGCACTGGCGGGCTGTCGCGCAGGTCCAGCCGGCAGCCGACCACCAGGCGCACGCCGGCCTCGGCAGCGCGGGCATGGGCGCGTGCGATGCCGGCCAGGGTGTTGCGGTCGGCGATGCCGATGGCGGCCAGGCCCAGCGCCTTGGCGGCCAGCAGCAGCTCCTCGATGTGACTGGCGCCGCGCAGGAAGGAGTAGTTCGTGGTGATATGCAGCTCGGCGTAGCCGCCGTGCGGCGCCGGCGTCATTGCACCGTCCCTCGCCCGTCAGTCCCTATGCGGGTGCTTGTGGCCGCTGGTGGACGGCGCCGTGGCATCAGGGCGTTTCATGAGGACGAAGCCAGACTGCTCAACGATCTCGGCCAGCCGTTCGGCTGTGACCCGGGCCATGACGTCGGCGGCTGTATGCACGCGTTTCCGGCCCAGGAACTGCAAGCCATGCGACAGGGCGTCCACGAACTCACCTGGCTTGACCGGGCGCAAGGCGTTCTTCTCGTCATCCGTCATGGCTCCGTAGCTCCTTTGATGCCCTGCCGCGAGATCAGAACATAATAGGAACATTAGCCGTTGGGAAAGGGGTCCTGGTAGATGCTGTAATGAGCCTGCGCTACCTTCAAGGCTGGCGTCGTGCTGAACGACCTGGTGCCCGAGCA
>CAXTDP010000939.1:0-2295 GCA_964242295.1 uncultured Acetobacteraceae bacterium
CGGAGATCATGGTGCCGGCGGCGGAGTGGGATTTCTGGACCAGCGACGACAAGCGGGCGTCGTCGCCGGATGGGCTGCGGGCGAACTTCGACAACGTGAGGCGGGTGTTCGGCCCGGTTGCGGGGCAGGTCACGCCTTACGGATGGGACAAGGAGGTGCTGCCGGGCATCACCAGCATCGGGGCTGCCGGGCATACGCCGGGGCACACCTGCTTTGCCATCGTGTCCGGCGGGCAGAAGCTGCTGGTGATGTCGGACGTGACCAACAACACCCTGATCTTTGCCCGCCATCCCGACTGGTCCGCCGTGTTCGACCAGGATGCCGCGGGGGCGCGGGCCACCCGGCACCGGATGCTCGACATCGCCGCGACGGAGCGGATGCAGGTGTCGTTCTACCATGCGCCGTTCCCGGCGACGGGGCATATCGTGCGCGAGGGCGACGGCTACTCGCTGGCACCGGTGATGTGGACGCCCGCGACCTGACGATGGCGCTTGGCCGGCGGGACTGTTTGTGCTGCGGCGTGGCCGGGCTGGCTGCAGCGGGCTGGCCGGTCCGGGGCAGTGCGGCAGAGCCGGCGCCGGCGCCCTCCCCGGCATTGATCGCCGACCTGGTGGCGGCCAACCATATCCTGTTCGACCAGGGAGTGGTGGACGGGTTCGGCCATGTCAGCGTCCGGCACGACAAGCAGGCCGACCGATATTTGCTGTCGCGCAGCATGGCCCCGGCGCTGGTGCAGGCGGCGGACATCATGGAGTTCGAGCTGGACAGCACGCCAGTCGCCGCGGCGGGACGGACGCCTTATCTGGAGCGGTTCATCCACGGCGCGATCTACCGGGCGCGTCCGGACGTGATGGCGGTGGTGCACAGCCACTCGGTGGGGATCATCCCATTCGGGGTGGCGGGCGGGGCGGCGCTGCGCCCGGTGTTCCACCTCGCGGGGTTCTTGGGGCCGGAGACGCCGGTGTTCGAGATCAGGGACGCGGCCGGCCCGGCGACGGACCTGCTGGTGCGGTCGGATGCGCTTGGCGATGCGCTGGCCCGGGTCCTGGGCGGGCACGCGGTGGTGCTGATGCGTGGGCATGGCTCCACCACGGTGGGCGCGGACGTCCGGCAGACGGTGTTCCGGGCGGTCTATGCCGAGGTCAACGCACGGCTGCAATCGGACGCGCAGCGGCTGGGGCCGGTGACGTTCCTGACGACCGAGGAGGCGGCCGCTGCGGCGCAGACCGGCAATGGGCTGGTCGGCCGGGCGTGGGAGTTGTGGCGGATACGGTCGCCTTAGGCCGGCATGAACAAGCCTGGCGGGTCCGGCACCACGAAGCGGTCCGCCAAGCCTACTTGATGCCTTTGACGACCGCGATCCGGATGCCGGCACCGCGAGCGTGGCGGCAGCGTGCAGCGCCGTCTGGCGGCTGAACGTGGTTTTTGTTTTATACCTACTGCCGAAAGTTTTGACCTGTCGGCACACGGCGCCTTGCAGGACGCGAGCAGCGGGGCACAGGTCAAGACTTTCGGCGGTTGGTACTACAGGGGCAGGCCATTCCCCGGTTGCGACGGCTTACCTGGACTGGGCGAGGCGGACGCCGTGCGTGGGATTGCGGACGGTGGCGTCATAGGGTTGCCGGCTGGCGGGGCGGACCGCGCTGGCGGCTTCCATCCATGACCCGCCGCGCAGCACCCGTTCGCGGCAGTTCGGGGTATCCCACACGGAGCCGTCGCGCGGTGCGCCCTGGTAGGTGCGGTGCCAGCAATCGGCGGCCCATTCGGCCGCGCCGCCGCCCATGCCGAAAAATCCGAAGGCATTCGGCGGATAAGCGTCAACCCGGGGAGGACTTTGCAGGCTGACCGGCCCGGCGCATCCCTTGCAGCTCATTTTGCCCGGCACGACCGCGTTGCCCCAGGCGTAGCGCGTCCCCGTCCCGGCCCGGGCGGCGTATTCCCACTCCGCCTCGGTCGGCAGCCGATAGGGCTGCTTGGTGACGCCGGACAGCCAGGCGGCGTAGTCCCTGGCTTCGTTCCAACTCACGTTGGTGATGGGTTCGTCGGGCTTGCCCTTGGACACGGCCGGGCAGGCGTTCGCATCCACGCACTGCTGCCACTCGCGCATCGTCGTCGCATGGGTCGCGAGCAGGAACGGCGCGACCGTCACGGCGTGGGAGGGCCGTTCCGCCGGGTCGTCGCTGCTGCCCATGCGGAAAGAGCCGCCGGGCATCTCGATCATGGTTGGGGCGGCGAGGGCGGCGGGCGCAGGCGCGGGCTGGGCGGCTGGCGGCACCGTTGCCGGCGCGGGAGCGA
>CAXTDP010000940.1:0-2289 GCA_964242295.1 uncultured Acetobacteraceae bacterium
CCATGGCGACCCGGCCGTTGCGGCGTACGCACAGGATGGTTGTCCCGTGCCAGCCGACGGGGTCGTGTGGTGTGTCTTGCATGATGGCCGGGAGATGGGGGGCTGCGAGGGGCTGCACAAGATATAGGCAGATCGGGCGTATGGCTGGGGTCTAGCCAACCCTCCTGGACAGATGCGCCTCAGGTTTCGACTGGGAATGCCGCCCTGAAGCTACCGAACGGTTGAGGGCGTCGGAGCATAGGCCTGCTCGACCCGCTCCGGGGCATTGGAGATCGCGCGCAAGTAGCTCCGGGCCGCGGCATCCAGCTCCCGCCGGCCTGTCTCCCAGTTCCGCAGCGTCTCCACCTCTAGGCCGTAGCGCAGGGCGAACTGTTCGCGCGAAAGCTGCAGGCGCTCCCGCAAGCCGCGCACATCAACCACTCCTGACGCTTCCACCGGAGCAGCCGCGATGCCAGCGCCCGCAAGGTCGGTTGCGAGGGCTGCCAGGTTCTCGACCATGGGGATATCAACGAACACCCTGCCATCTTTTAGCAACGCCTCGATTGCCCGCTTCGCTCGCAGCATCGTCATGCCCCGCCGCGCGAGGGCGTGCATGGCATCGATCGTCCTGGGAACCGGCCCGTCAGGGGACAGGCGCAAGACGAACACGGCGGGCGAACCGGAGGACACGCGGTCTATGTTCCGGATTGGCCCCAGTCGTGCGAACCGCTCCCTCCACTTCGGGTTCATTGAACTCCATTTCTTCCATCAACGCTTGTGCGATCACCATCAGGTTCGCTGCCCCGACCGCATTGGGATGTGCGTCCTGCACATGGGTGCCCCGAAGTACCAGTGTCGTCCCCTGCTTCAGAAGCTCCGCCACGAAGGTCAGCCGACCAGTTGGGGTAGTGGCAAACAAAGTAACAATGGGATCGTCCGTCATGTCGTTCACCATTTCGAACGAGACTTCCTGGATGGACCACACCTCGAAATACTGTGCCATTGGCACAGACACCGCAAGTGGAACAATGCGCCAAGGGCGTTCGCCATCCCGCGACAGTTCAGGAGCAGGGCGGTGACCTTCCCCCGCCTGTTCCCCCGGCAGACCGCTTGCGCTACACCGCGCCGCATGTCCCGTTCCGCCACCATCACCCGCGCCACGTCCGAGACGCGCATCGCCGTAACGCTGGACTTGGACGGCTCCGGGCAGGTGCAGGTTGCCACCGGCATCGGCTTCCTGGACCACATGCTGACCGCCCTCGCCCGCCACGCCATGCTCGACCTGACCGTCGAGGCCGAGGGCGACCTGCACATAGACTTCCATCACACGACGGAGGACGTGGGCATCGTGCTCGGCCAGGCCCTCGCCCAGGCGCTGGGCGACAAGCGCGGCATCCGCCGCTATGGCCACTGCAGCCTGCCGATGGACGAGGCGCTCGTGGACGCGGCGCTCGACCTTTCGGGCCGCCCCTTCATCGCCTGGAACGTGCGGTTCGAGCGCGACAAGATCGGCGCCATGGACACAGAGCTATTCGAGGAGTTCTTCCGCGCCTTCGCCATGAACGGCCTGCTGACCCTGCACGTCGTCCGGCGCGCCGGACGCAACGCCCACCACGTCGCCGAGGCCACCTTCAAGTCCGTCGCCCGCGCCCTGCGCCAGGCCGTCGAGCCTGACCCGCGCGCCGGGGGCGTCATCCCCTCCACCAAGGGATCACTATGAAGGACCAAGCATGAAGGTTTGGACCGCCCACCTCCACCCCGCCCGCCCGCCGGTGCTGGTGCACGAGGGATGGAGTTGGGGCGCCGCCCTGTTCGGCCCGTTCTGGCTGCTGGCGCACCGCGCCTGGGTGCCCGGTGCGGTCGTGCTGGCCATCGTGGTCGTGCTAAACCTGTTAGTCCCCCAGGGTCTGCGCGGCTTGTTGGTCCTGGGCTTCTTCCTGCTGCTCGGCCTGCTGGGCCGGGACCTGCTGCGCTGGTCGCTGGCTCGGCGCGGCTACGCCCTGGCCCATGTGGTCGCGGCAAGGGACGGCGACGCCGCCTTTGCCCGCCTGCTGGACGCACGGCCCGACCTGGCCGCGGCCCATGGAGACCCGGCATGGCTGCGCTGATGCGCGTCGCCGTCGTGGACTATGGTAGCGGCAACCTGGCCTCCGCCGCCCGAGCACTGACGGTTGCGGCGGAGCGGTCCGGCATCGCGGCCAACGTGATGATCACCGGAAATGCTGCTGATGTGGCGGCGGCGGACCGCGTGGTGCTGCCGGGTCAGGGCGCGTTCGCGGACTGCGCGTCGGGCCTGGCCGCGGTGCCGGG
>CAXTDP010000941.1:0-2289 GCA_964242295.1 uncultured Acetobacteraceae bacterium
GCCGCAGCCTCGGCCCGCAGGGTGCGCAGCACCGCGTCGGCGCCAAGCGCCAGAGCGGCCATGTCCTGCGGCAGGAAGATGCGGGTCATAGGCGGCGTGCCTCCGCGGCCATGGTTTCGAGCTTGGCGTCGTCCAGCCGGGCTACAGGCTCGCCATCGAGCAGCGCCGACGGGCTGCAGGCGCACAGGCCCAGGCAGTAAACCGCCTCGACCGTCAGGCTGCGGTCCGCCGTGGTGCCGCCCCAGTCGAGGCCAAGCCGCGCCAGCAGCCGGTCCGCCAACTCGACGCCGCCGTTGGATTGGCAGGATTCCGCCCGGCACAGCTTCAGCACGTGGCGGCCGGGCGGGGCACGGCGGAAGTCGTGATAGAAGGAGATCACGCCGCGGACCTCGGCGCGGGACAGGTTCAGCGCATCGGCGATCATCGGCTCGCTCTGCTTCGGCACGCAGCCGAACTCGTCCTGCAATGCATGGAGGATGGGCAGGGCAGCACCTTCCATGCCGGCATGGGCGGCGATGATCTCGGCTGCCAGGGCGGCATCCCAGCCCTCAACCGTTGATGGTATTTGGCTGACCAACGCAGTCATGACGCCTTGCCGCCTCCATCCCGCATTTAATTAATTCATAACTATAGCTGATAATGCCCTGTCGCCATCAAGCCTCCGTTTGAGTGCTGCGATAGCGAAAACCTATCATACGCGCTGGCTCAGCAGGCGTGCTTCCATCATCAGCGCGGCGGCCAGCAAGGGCAGCGGCTCCCGGTGCGGCAGGATCAGGCCGACCTCATGGGTCGCGTCCGGCTCGGTGATGGGGATGCGGCGCAACCGGGGCGTCAGCGCCAGCGTGTCCGCGACCCGATCGGGTAGGACCGTGGCCCACTGTCCCGTCAGCACATGCGCCAGCAGGGTGACCTGCGAGTTGCTTTCCAGCGTCGCACGCGGCTCCACCCCGGCACCGCGCATTAGGCTGTCCATGATGCGCCGGTTCTGCATGTCCGGCGTCAGCAGGCACAGGCGCACCCGGCTGAGTTCGGCCCAAGTCACGCTGTCACGGCCGCCCAGTGCGCTGTCCGCCGCGGTCACGAAGCGGTAGCGCTCGGTGTAGAGCGGGATGGCCTGCACCCGGCCCACGCCTTCGTTGTCGAGGTAGGTGATGCCGGCGTCCACCTCCAGGTCGTCCAGCATGCGCAGCACGGCGTCGGACGTGCAGGACAGTATGGTGAACTGCAGCGCCGGGTGCCGGGCCAGGCATGGGCCTGTCAGGTGCGGGACCATCGCCAGCGCCGTGGGGATCACCGCGATCCGCAGGTGCCCGGACAGGCCGGTCCGCATGGCCTGCAGCTCCTGCCGCATGGCGGCGGCGTCGCCGACCAGGCGCCTGGCCCAGTCCAGCACCCGCTCGCCTTCCGGCGTCAGCCCGTGATAGCGGGAACTGCGGCGGACCAGCATGATGCCCAGCTCGTCCTCAAGCTGCTTGATGCCGGCGGACAGCGTCGGCTGCGCCACGCCGCACGCCTCGGCCGCCCGCCGGAAGCTGCGGTCGCGCGCCACCGCGATGAGGTAGGCGAGCTTGTCAATCACTGCCTGGGGTAGAGCAGCCCAGGGCGGCATTCCGCAAGCCCGCAGCGGCTAAGCAGGCTTGCGCGGCCCTGCCGCTTGTTGCCGTTGAGGTCCAACGCCGATAGGTATTGTCGGATATAACGGCTCCGAGGTCCGCAATGCGCCGCCGCTTCCTGCTGTTTGCCTGGGCCTTCGCCCTGACCGGGCCGGAGGCGGCGCCGGCCCACCGCGAGCTGGGATGCTGCATCCGCCAATGACGCGGGATCGTTGACCCTCGTCGATTGGCTGACGCCCGACGAGTGGCAGGCCGTCCGGCTCAGCCTCGTGGTGGCCGGGCGCAGCGTGCTGTTCGGGCTGCCGCTCGCGGTCTTGGCGTCGCTGGCCATCGCGCGGGGCCGGTTTCCGGGCCGGGCGCTGCTGGACGCCGTGGTCCACCTGCCGCTGGTGCTGCCGCCCGTCGTCGTCGGCTGGGGGCTGCTGCTGCTGTTCGGCGTGCGCGGGCCGGTGGGCGCCTTGCTGCAGGACTGGTTCGGCGTGCGCCTGGTGTTCACCACGGCCGGCGCGGCGCTGGCGACGGGGGTGATGGCGTTCCCGCTGATGGTGCGCGCGATCCGCCTGTCGCTGGAGGGCGTGGACCCTGGACTGGAGGCGGCGGCGCGGACCTTGGGCGCTGGGCCGGTGGACCGGTTCGTGACCGTGACCCTGCCGCTGATGGCGCCGGGCATCCTGGC
>CAXTDP010000942.1:0-2281 GCA_964242295.1 uncultured Acetobacteraceae bacterium
CAAGGTCGGGCCGCTGGCGCGCCGCACCTGGTCCCGCCGCGACACATGCCCGGCGTCCGCCACCCGGCGGATCGGCGACGGGCGGGCCGGCAGCTCCAACCGGTGCGCCTTGCCGACGATGGCGTTCTTGGTGACGCCCATGCGCCGGCCGATCTCGGCCGTCGAGTGGCCCTCATCCCAAAACGCGCGCAAGCGGGCGATCGTATCGTCGTTCCAGTCCATTCCAGGCCTCCTTGCGCGCTGCGAACGAAGGAAGGCTAGACGTCTCGCATGTGCAAAAGATAGCCAGGTTATCCCCAGGTGCCATAAATGTTGTGGACAACGTTGCTAAAATAACAATCCCTTGCGTAGCAGGCCATGCACGCCCTTCTCGCCGTTCACTGTCTGCGTGACATGAAAATCCACTGCCAACGAGCAGAACTGATACGCTTCATCGGCCGAAAGATTGGAGCGTGCGGTGATGAAGGCGATCATCTCCCGCAAAGCCTGCTTCATCGCGAGGTCCAGGTCCTCGTTCATGCCCATCGAGATGTAGTGGGTCGGCGACTCGGCGCGGGGATGGCGAAAGGGCGCCGAATCGGCCGCCTTGTGCAGGACCAGGGTGAAGGTGCCGGTCAGGCACATCTCCAGCGCGTTGATGCACACCTCGCCGTCGCCCTGGACGCCGTGGCCGTCGCCGGCGCTGAAGTTGCCGCCGGGCGTCCACACCGGCAGCAGCAGTGTGCTGCCGGCGCCGACTTCCTTGTTGTCCAGGTTGCCGCCGTGCTCCCGCGGCTCCTTGGTGCTGATGGCGCCGTAGGCCGGCGGCGGCGCCACGCCCATCACGCCGAAGAACGGGCGCAACGGCAGCACCGTGCCCCAGGGCAGCTTGCACGTGTTGGCGGCGCGGTCCACGGCGATGTGGCTCAGGAAGCGATGCGGGAAGTCTTCCGGCAGCGTGCCGGCCAGCGGACGATGGCCGCAGAAGCCCCAATCGGCGCCAAGCTCGATGGCGTTTATGCGGACCTCAAGCGTGTCGCCGGGTTCCGCGCCTGCGACGGCGACGGGTCCGGTGATGATGTGGGGGCCAAGGCGCGGCAGGTTCGCGCGGTGTATGGCCTCCAGCGCCGGGGGAACGTGGAATCCGCTGCTGGCCGGCGGCAGCACGTCCGGGGCGCCGGACACGCATTCCAGGGTCACGGTGTCGCCGCTTTGCACCGTCAGGACCGGCGGATATTCGGCGCTGAAGGTGCCCCAGCGGACGGTGTCCGGGGTGGCGGGGACGTGGTGATGGGCCATGCGGGGGAAGACTCCGGCAACGATGGGCGGAGTCTCCGCCCCTGACCCGCCGCGTCAAGCCACGCTGTCACCTACCGCCGCAGCACTGGGCCTTATCGCCGCAGCACTGGCGCGGCCTGGCTGCGCTCCCACCCTGCCCGCTCCAACTCCGGGGTATCGTCCTCGGCCGCAGGATAGCCCAGGCAAAAGTAGCCGATCAGGCTCCAGTCCGCCGGCACATCCAAGGCGGCATGGACCTGTGCCGGGTCCAGGATGGACACCCAGCCCAGCCCCAGCCCGGCAGCACGCGCCGCGAGCCAAAGGGTGTGGACCGCCATCACGGCGGAATAGGCGACGGTTTCCGGCATCGTGCGACGGCCCAGGCCCCCGCCCTGTGCCGGATCAGGCACCGCGAATACCGCAAGATGGCACGGAGCTTCGTCCAGCCCCGCCAGCTTCAGACCTGCATAGACCGTCGCCCGCCCGGCTGGCTGGTCCGCGAGGGCCGCCGCATTGCTGGCCAGGAAGCTTGCGCGCACCGTAGCCCGGCGTGCCGGCTCGTCCACCGTGACGAAACGCCAAGGCTTGCTCAGCCCGACCGAGGGTGCAAGGTCGGCGACGCCGATCAGTTGATCGAGCAGCCCCGCCGCCAGCGGTTCACGGCAGAAGTGCCTGACATCGCGCCGCCACCGGAACAGGTCGAGGAGCCGGGCACGGAACCCGTCGTCAAAGGACGGGCCGGCCATGATGAACATGCCGGCCTCGTTCGGAGTTCTGCAATGCACGACCGATTGGCAATTCAGCGGCGCCCACGAACAATTATGGCCGTCTGGCTGGCCCGGACGAAGTACCGGCAGACCTAGCCGTGGCGCGTCGCGGTGGTCTCATGCACGGTGGTCGTCTTGACGGCCGGGCCGGGGATCGTGCCAGCCGGCCTTTCCACGGTGCTGGCCTCCATCGAGGCATCGTCCTCGTCGGCCATGTTCTTCTTGAACGACTTGATGCCCTTGGCGAAGTCGCCCAT
>CAXTDP010000943.1:0-2278 GCA_964242295.1 uncultured Acetobacteraceae bacterium
GCCCCTGGAACTCCCCGCCAACGGCTGGATCCGCCGCTACCGCGTCCGCGTCTACGGCGGAGTGGACCCCGCCGCCCTGTCCCGCCTATCCCAGGGCGTCACCGTCGAGGGCGTCCGCTACGGCCCCATCGAGGCCGCGCTAGAGGCCCGGGCCACCGCCAACTCCTGGCTCAGCGTCGCGCTGAAGGAAGGCCGCAACCGCGAAGTCCGCAAGGTGATGACCCACCTGGGCCTGCAAGTGACCCGCCTGATCCGCGTAGCCTACGGCCCCTTCCAACTCGGCAACTTGGAACGCGGCGCCGTGGACGAGATCACCGGCAAAGTCCTACGCGAACAACTATCTTCTCCCTCTCCCTCTGGGAGAGGGCCGGGGTGAAGGGGTCTCGCTGCGGAGCGGGGCGCCCACAGGCCGCAAGAACACACTCCTGCCAAGTCCAAAGCCAACGCCCCAAGACCCCCTCACCCCAACTCTCTCCCGCAGGGAGAGGGAGCAGCAACCTTTCGCCACCCTAACCCATGCGCATCATCGCCGGCGCTTGGCGAGGCCGCGCCCTCCTGGCCCCACTCGGCGCCACCACCCGCCCCACCGCCGACCGCGTCCGCCAAGCCCTGTTCGACCGCCTGATGCACGCCCCCTGGGCCGGCCGAGCCGCCATCGAGGGCGCCCGCGTCCTAGACGCCTTCGCCGGCACCGGCGCCCTGGGCCTGGAAGCGCTCTCCCGCGGTGCCGCCCACGCCACCTTCATCGAGAACAACCGCGCCGCCCTCGCCACCCTGCGCGCCAACATAGCCGCCTGCCGCGCCGAGGACCGCTGCACCGTCCTACCCGCCGACGCCCTGCATCCACCGCCCGGCGCCGGATGCAGGCTGCTGTTCCTCGACCCCCCATACGGCGCCAACCTCGTGCCGCAGGCGGTGACCGCCCTGGCAGCGGCAGGTTGGATCGGGCAGGGGACGCTCATCGTCGCGGAGGTCGGCCGTGACGACCCGCCGCCCATCGCCGAACCCCTCGACGACCGGACCCAAGGCGCAGCCCGGGTCATAGCCTGGCAGTTGTAGCCACCAAGGGATCATACCCCCACGAAGTGCGGGCAAACGCGGCGTCCCGCTGCCTGGACTGGAACCCCGCCAAGGAGCCTCCGTGTCCCGCCCCAGCACTCCCGGCGCCGTCCGGCCCTACCACGGCGCCGTCCAGCACCCTATACCAACCTCCACCATGCACCCCTTCGTAAAGATGCACGGCGCCGGCAACGACTTCGTGGTCGTGGACGAGCGCCGGCGCCCCCTGGACCTGTCCGCCGCGGCGGTCGCCGCCCTCAGCGACCGCCGCACCGGCATCGGCTGCGACCAGTTCATCACCCTGCACCCTCCGCCGCCCGGCACCGACGCCGACCTGTGCATGCGCATCCGCAACCCCGACGGCTCCGAGGCCGGCGCCTGCGGCAACGCCACCCGCTGCGTCGCCGAACTGCTGTTCGAGGAAAACGGCCGCCCCTACCAGGTTATCCGCACCCTGGCCGGCGACCTGCCCGCCGAGCGCCTGCGGGATGGCCGCCAGCGCGTGGACATGGGGCCGCCGCGCCTGGACTGGAGGGACGTCCCCCTGGCCCGCGCCGCCGACACCCTGCATTTGCCGCTCCCCGGCGATCCCGCCGCATGCAGCATGGGCAACCCCCACGCCACCCTGTTCGTCGCCGACACCTCGGTCGCCGAGGCGCAAGGCCCAGCCCTGGAAACCGACCCGCTGTTCCCCGAACGCGCCAACATCGGCTTCGCCAGGGTCCTCGCTCCCGGGCACATCCGCCTGCGCGTGTGGGAGCGCGGCGCCGGGCTGACCCTGGCCTGCGGCTCCGGCGCCTGCGCCGCGCTGGTCAACGCCCATCGCCGTGGCCTGACCGGCCGCCGGGCCACCATCGAGATGGACGGCGGCACCCTGGAGATTGAGTGGGCGCCCAACGGCCGCGTCCTCATGTCCGGCCCCGCCGCCACCAGCTTCCGCGGGACCTTCACCATACCGCCAGACCCGGTGCACGCCGCTGCCCGGCAGGACGCGGCCCAGTGACCGTCGAGGTCCAAACCTTCGGCTGCCGCCTGAACGCCTACGAGTCCGAGGTCATACGCAGCCTCGCCGCCGGGCAATCCGACCTGGTCGTCATCAACACCTGTGCCGTGACGGCGGAGGCCGAGCGCCAGTGCCGCGCCGCCGTCCGCCGCGCCCACCGGGATCGCCCGGAGGCCCGCATCGTCGTCACCGGCTGCGCCGCGCAGATCAACCCCG
>CAXTDP010000944.1:0-2275 GCA_964242295.1 uncultured Acetobacteraceae bacterium
GCTGGCCTCCTGCCACGCCGCCCGTGCGGCCGGCGCGGTCCGGCGCAGCAGCAGCGCCCCTGCCGCCAGCAACGCCAGCGCCAGCAGCCATGGTAGGATGCTGACGGGGTCGGCTGCAAAGCCGAATACCGGGCGCGGCGACGCACCGTTGCGGACGGCCTGCAGCCGGAACGCCAGCTCGGCCAGCCCCACGGTCCCCGCCAGCGCCAAGACAACCCCCGGCACGCACGCCAGGTAACCCGGCACGACCCGCCCCAATCGCCCCGCCCGCGCCAACGGCAGGTGGGCCAGGATGATCCCGGACAGCCCACCCGGCGCCCACACCACCATCGCGATGAACAGCAACCCGCTGTAAAGCTGCCAGGCATCGGTGATGGTGCTGAGCGCCACCGCCAGGAACGTTACCAGGACCGCCCCCAGCACCGGCCCCCAGAAGGTGCCGATGCCGCCGATGAAGGTCATCAGCAGCACGCTGCTCGACTCCCCGGCCCCTAATTTGCCTGAGGTGATGATCTCGTCGTTCAGCGCCGCAAGCCCGCCGGCGACGCCCGCGAACAGGCCGCTCAGCATGAACACCAGCCAGCGTATCCGCGCCGGGTTGTAGCCGAGGAAGCTGACCCGCTCCGCATTGTCCCGCACCGCGTTGGCCAGGCGGCCCAGCGGGGTGCGGGTATAGAGCCACATCAGCAGCGCGCAGCCCAAGGCCCAGGCGGCGATCAGGTGATACGCCTGCATCTGCGTGCCGAAGTCCCAGCCCAGCACCGGCGGACCGCTCGACCGGTCGCCGGATAGCCCCTCCTCCCCGCCGAACACGCCGGGCAGAAGCAGCACGATGGCAACCACCATCTCGGCTACGCCCAGGGTAATCATCGCGAACGCCGTCCCGGCCCGGCGGGTGGCGATCCAGCCCGCGGCGATGGCGGCCAGCAGTCCCCCGGCGGCACCCGCCAACGGCAGCAGCGGCAGCGGCAGCCACCAGCCGTCATCCGCCAGCTTCATGCCGTGCATTGCGAGGAACCCGCCCAGGCCGAGGAACACGGCATGGCCGAAGTCCAGCATCCCCCCCTGCCCCAGCAACATGTTGAACGACAGGGCGAACACGATGGCGATGCCCATGCGGCACAGCAGCGACAGCCCGAAGCCGCCGGGCACGACGTGCGGCAGCGCCAACGCCAGCGCCGCCACCAGCACCCAGGGCAGCACAGCGCGGAAGGCTCCTCCGGCCCGGGACGGAACGGCGAAGGTCTGTGCCGGAGCCAGCATCAGGCGGACCTCGTGCCCATCAGCCCGCGCGGGCGCACGGCGAGCACCAATACCAGCAGCAGATACGGGATGACCGGCGCGACGCGGGCGATGCTGATGCTCCACAGGTCGGTGAACGCCCCGGGCACCGCGACGCCCATCCGCCCCAGCGCCGCGCCGAGCGTCAGATCGAGGCTGATGCTGCCGACCTGCACGAAGCCGATCAGCAGCGAGGCCACCAGCGCGCCCCAGATGGACCCCAAGCCGCCCATCACGACCACGGCGAACACGATGGCTCCGAGCGACTGCGCCATGCCGGGCTCGGTGGTGTAGGCGTTGCCGGCGATGACGCCCGCCAATCCCGCCAGGGCACAGCCGGCGCCGAACACGAGGGTGAACACCTTCGGCACGTCATGGCCCAGCATCCCCACCATGTCCGGATGCGTCAGCGCCGCACGCACGACCAGGCCCAGCCGGGTCCGCGCCAGCGCCAGGAACAGCGCCAGGAACATGGCTATGGCAACGCCCATCATGAACAGGCGATAGGCCGGATAGGCGTTGCCGCCGACCTGGAACAGCGCGAAGTCCAGTTCTGCCGGCACGCGATAGGGAACGGGGTTGCGGCCCCAGATCAGCGGCACGACCTCGCCGATGATGAACGCCAGGCCGAAGGTGAACAGCAACTCGGCGACGTGCCCGTGCTTGTGGACGGTCCGCAGCCCCCAACGCTCCACCGCAGCGCCCAAGATCCCGACCAGCACCGGCACCACCAGCAGCGCCACCCAGAAGCCCAGGCGTATGCTGATGGTGTAGGCTAGGAAGGCGCCCAGCATGTAGAAGCTGGCGTGCGCCAGGTTCAGCACGCCCATCATGCCGAAGATTAGCGTCAGCCCAACCGACAGCATGAACAGCAGCAGGCCATAGACCAGCGAGTTCAGCACGATCAGGACCGCCTGTTCCAAGTCAGCGGTCCCGGCGGTTATAGAAGGCGCGCACCGCCTTCTCCCTCTCCCTCCGGGAGAGGGTCGGGGTG
>CAXTDP010000945.1:0-2268 GCA_964242295.1 uncultured Acetobacteraceae bacterium
CAGCGGCAGCGCCGCGCCGAACAGGATGGCCAAGGCCGCCCCGAACCCTGCGCCGGCCGAAATGCCCAGCGTGTAGCTGCTGGCCAGCGGGTTGTTCAGCACCGTCTGCATCACCGCGCCCGAAACGCCCAGCGCCGCGCCTACCACGGCCGCCATCAATGCGATGGGCAGCCGCAGGGTCCGCACGATGGCGTCCGTCATGGGATCAGACGCCATCCCGGTCAGCGAACGCAGCACCGACGGGATCGGCAGCATGGCCGGCCCGGTCGCCAGGTCGGCGGCGAAACTCCAGGCCAGCAACGCCAACCCGGCCCCGGTCACGGCGGACCGCCGTGCATTGGCGGCCCGCCACCCGGCAGCGGCGGTGCCGAGTCCGGCGCTCATGCCGGGGCGGGCGTGAGCCGCGCCATCCAGGTACCCTCGAACGCCACGGGCAGGAACCGCTCGTGGTAGCGGCGCAGGCTTGCAACCGGGTCCACGTCGCTGAACGCTGCGGGGTGGAGCTGCTTGGCGATATATCGCGTGGTCGTCCAGTCCCACAGGCTGCGGGCCAGTCCGGTCTCGACTGCGTGCAGCTCGCCCGCCCGGATCGCGGGCAGGCCCGCCCAGCCCGGCAGGTCCGCATAAGGCGCGAGCGTCCGGCGCGTCGTGGCCGCGTCCACGTCATATCCCGCCTGCACCGCATTGGGCGACCCGGCCCAGGACGAGGCGGTGATGAACACGTGCTCCGGCGCCGCTGCTAGCACATACTCCGCCGACATCGGCGCGAACCCAGCGGGAATGCGACCTTTGGCGATGTTGGCGCCGCCTGCAAGCTCGACCATGCGGCCCCACATGGCGTCGTTATAGGTGTTGCCGACCACGCCGGCCCCGCCCTGGCCCAACTCAACGTAAGCCCGCGGGCGGGGAGCACCCTCCATGCGCCGGGAGATGTCGGCGACCTCCGCCGTATACAGGTCCGCCAGCGCCCGGGCGCGGTCCTCGTTACCGGTCGCCTGACCCAGCGCCAGCGTGCCGGCAACGTGCTTGGCCAGCACCTGGGCGTTGTAGTCCACGACCAGGATCGGGACGCCCGCCGCCTCGATCTGCGCCATCAGCGGCGCCATCGAGCTGTAGTCGTAGGCCAGGGTCATCAGCAGGTCCGGACGCAGGCCGAGCACCCGCTCGACCGAGAAGCTGCCGTTCTCGCCGGCGCCCACGTCGGCTAGTCCCGTCAGGCGTGGGATGGCCGCCTGGTAGCGATGCCAGTTCGACTGCCGGTTGACCGCCCATTGCCGGCGGTTGAACCCCACTACGCGGTCCCACCCTGCCGGGCCGGCGACGGCGGTGAACTCCTCGAAGTTGAAGCCGAGCACGATGCGCTCGGCCGGCGCGCGCAACGCGACCGTGCGCCCAATGGCGTCGGTGATGGGCGGCATGGACGCGCGGGCACGGCTGGGCAGGGCCGCCGCCAGCGGCAAGATCATGGCGGCACGACGGGTGAATGGTGCAGGCACTGGTGCCTCCTTCTGAACGGACCGGGGTGGGCTGCGGCTGAACCTCAGGCGGGACGCGGCGCCAGCCTGGTCATCCAGGTGCCCTCGAACGTCACGGGCAGGTATTGCTCGTGGTAGCGGCGCAGCTCGGCAACCGGGTCCAGGTCGGCGAAGCGATCCGGGAAGATGGCCTTGGCAATGTATTGCGTGGCCGTGTAGTCGAACAGCGCGCGGCACAACCCGTGCTCGATTGCGAAAAGCTGCCCGTTGCGTATGGCGGCCAGCTCCGCCCAGCCCTGCCGCTTGGCATAGGGGGCGAGGCGCGCCCGGGTCGTGGCCTCGTCGGCGTCGAAGCCGGTCAGTACCGCGTTCGGCCGTCCCACCCAGGAGGAGCCTGCGATGAACACAGCGTCCGGGTTGGCGGCCAGCACGTATTCGGGGCTGAGCGGCGCATAAGCGCCAGGGATGCGGTTGGCAGCGATGTTCTCTGCGCCGGCCATATCGAACAGGCGGCCCCACATGCCTTTCCAGTAGGTGTTGCCCACCACGTCCGCTCCGCCCTGGCCCAACTCGACATACACCTTGGGATGGGCCGACACGTTCGTGATGCGCCGGGCGATGTCGGCGAGCTTGTCCGTGTAATACCAACCGCCTTAAACTTTGACCTGTGCCCAGGTTCGGGTGGTGATGGATGTGATACGCTCGGCATCGTTCATCAGGCCGTTCCAGGCGTTGCAACAGGCATCGACGATGGCAGTGTAGCTTTCCCACACAGTCATGCTGAGCGCGTTGC
>CAXTDP010000946.1:0-2268 GCA_964242295.1 uncultured Acetobacteraceae bacterium
GCCTCGCCGCCCTGCTCAGGCCACCTGTGCCGCCATTGCGCGCAGGTCAACTGCGGGCCGTGCGCCATACGTCTCGATCACTGCCGCTGCAGCGAGGCTGCCCAACTGGCCGCACGCCGCTAGCGGGTGTCCGGCGGCGTGGGCAGCAAGGAAGCCGGCGGCATAGGCATCGCCGGCGCCGGTGGTGTCCACCACCTGCGCCGGGGCGGCGGCGACCTCCACCCGCTCGGTCCCGCGCAGCAGCAGGCTGCCATCGGCGCCGCGGGTCAGCACGGCCAGGTCCACGTCCTGCCCGGCACGCGCCGCCGCAGCGTCCCAGACGTTTTCTTCATATAGGCTGCATAGCTCGGCCTCGTTGGCGAACAGGATGTCCACCGACCCGGCGACCAGGGCGCGGAAGGCGTCGCGGTGGCGGTCCACGCAGAAGGCGTCGGACAGCGACAGCGCCACCAGGCGGCCGGCGCCGTGCGCCACCTCTGCCGCGCGCTGGAACGCCGCCTTTGCCGCCGGGGGGTCGAACAGGTAGCCCTCCAGGTAGGTGACGGCGCTGTCGGCCACGGCGGACTCGTCCAGGTCGGCGGGGCCGAAGGTGACGCAGGCGCCGAGGAAGGTGCTCATGGTTCGCTGCCCGTCCGGGGTGACGGCGATCAGGCAGCGCGCGGTCGGCGCTCCGCCGTCGAGTGGCGAGGTCGGGAAATGCACGCCCGCCGCGGTGATGTCCTGGCGGAACACCTGGCCCAGGGCGTCGCTGGCGACCTTGCCGAGGTAGGCTACGCGCGCGCCCAGCCCGGCGGCGACGGCGCAGGTGTTGGCAGCCGAGCCGCCGCTGCTCTCCTGGCCCGGCGGCATCGCGGCATACAGCGCCTGCGCCTGTTCGGCGGAGATCAGCGCCATGCCGCCCTTGCGCAGGTCGTGCCGGGACAGGAAGTCCTCGCCGGTGGGGGCGACCACGTCCACGATGGCGTTGCCGATGCCCAGGATGTCGAAACGGGGCTGCTGGGGCATTGAGGGTCCTGACGGGGCTGGGGGTGTGCGAAGCGGCGGCTGCGCCTAACATCCGGCCTCATCCACGGCAACCCAGGAGGCCCGATGTTCCAACCGCTGCTGCGCGCTGCGGCCCAGCTTGACGACCCGGTGTTCCTGGGCGTGATGCTGCGCAGCCTGGCGCTGTCGCTGCTGCTGTTCCTGGTGATCCTGGCGGCCGTGGTTTGGGGGGTGCAGGCGCTGGTGACGGCGCCGGGCTGGCCGGCGTGGCTGGCCTGGCTGGCGGCGATCCTGGGCGGGGCCGGGACGGCATTCCTGTCGGTCTATCTGTTCGTGCCCGCCGCGCTGCTGGTGGCGACGCTGTATATGGACCGCATCGCCGACGCGGTGGACCAGCGGTTCTACCCGGGGCTACCGCGGCCCCAAGGGGCACCGCTGACGGTGCAGGCCTGGGATGGGGCGGTGCTGGGCTTGCAGGTGCTGGCGCTGCAGTTGGTGGCGCTGGTGCTGCTGGTGGCGCTGCCGGGGGTCGGACTGGTGCTGGGCTGGATCATCACGGGATGGGCGATCGGCCGCGGCCTGTTCGTCGGGGTCGCCATGCGCCGCATGACCCGGCGGGAGGCGTTGGCGATGTACGACTCGCGCCGCTTCGTCGTGCTGGCGCAAGGGGCGGCGCTGGCGGCGGCCAGCGTGGTGCCGGTGCTCAACCTGTTCGTGCCGGTGCTGGGCACGGCGGCGATGGTGCACGTGCTGAACCGGCAACAGGGGGGCTGGGCGGCGCGGCTGCTGTAGCGGCTTCCGCGTTGGTGTTTGCGGGTTGTTACGCGGCGCCGCGTCATGTTAGGGGCAACTCTTCCGACCACACCGCCTGACGCTCCCGCGACGGGCGAGCATCCCTGGAGGGGTGTCCCCTTGTTCAAGCGCCGCAAACCCGACCAAGCCTCTGATGACGCCCCCGGGCCGCCTGGCGGCGGGGACGCGCTTCCTCATGCCAAGCCCGACGCCTTGCCCGTTCCGCCTCCGCCGCCCTATCCGCCCGTGGATAACGGCGTCGGCGTTCCCCCTTACCGTCCCGCCGCGCCGAAGGAGGCTCCCGTCATGGGCCGTGCACCGTTTCCTGCCCCCAGTTCCCCTCCCGTCCCGACCCCGACCGGCCCGGCGCCGACGCCGGCCATGGCTGGCCCGCAGCCCCGCCCCGGTGTCCCGCCCAACCGCATGCGCGAGCCGGCCAAGCGCCGCACCCTGGTCGTCGGCCGCGGCATCTCGCTGCAGGGGACCGTCACC
>CAXTDP010000947.1:0-2259 GCA_964242295.1 uncultured Acetobacteraceae bacterium
CCCCGGCTTCAAGCTGGAAAAGGACATCGTGCTGCGCCGCTGGCGGCTGCTGGAGGAGGGCGGCATCCAGTTCCACCTCGGCGTCGAGCTGGGGCGCGACACCTCGTTC
The DNA here is from genome assembly GCA_964242295.1 of uncultured Acetobacteraceae bacterium. Taxonomy (GTDB): domain Bacteria; phylum Pseudomonadota; class Alphaproteobacteria; order Acetobacterales; family Acetobacteraceae; genus DASWOJ01. The sequence goes on from CAXTDP010000947.1 coordinate 110, forward strand.
TCCGACCTGCGCGCGAAGCATGACGCCGTGCTGATCGCGACCGGCGTTTACAAGGCGCGCGACATCGGCGGCCCTGGCGCCGGGCTGGCGGGCATCGTGCCGGCGATGGACTACCTGACCGCCAGCAACCGCAAGGGGCTGGGCGACGACGTGCCGAGCTTCGACGACGGGCGCCACGACGCCGCCGGCAAGCGCGTGGTGGTGATCGGCGGCGGCGACACCGCGATGGACTGCGTGCGGACCGCGACGCGCCAGGGCGCCGCCAGCGTGTCGGTGCTGTATCGCCGCGACAAGGTGAACATGCCCGGCTCCATGCGCGAGGTGAAGAACGCGGAGGAGGAAGGCGTGGATTTCATCTGGCTGTCCGCGCCGGAGGCCTTCCTGGGCGACGACACGGTGACGGGCGTGCGGGTGCAGCGGATGCGGCTGGGGATGCCGGACGCGACGGGGCGGCAGTCGGTGGAGCCGGGCGACAGCCGCTTCACGCTGGAGGCCGACCTGGTCATCAAGGCGCTGGGCTTTGACCCGGAGGAGCTGCCGCGGTTGTGGGAGCAGCCGGACCTGCAGGTCAGCCGCTGGGGCACGCTGAAGGTGGACCACCGGACGCAGATGACGACGCTGCCGGGCGTGTTCGCGGCGGGCGACATCGTGCGCGGGGCGAGCCTGGTGGTGTGGGCGATCCGCGACGGGCGGGATGCCGCGGCGCGGATGCATGAGTGGATGCAGCAGAACGCCTTGGCAGCGGCGGCGGAGTGATGAACATGCGGAAGACGGGACGATATCTTGCGACGGCAGCCTTGAGTGCGCTGCTGCTCGCACCAGCCTTGCAGGCGCCCGCCCTGGCCCAGCCCGCCCCGGCGGTCAAGCAGGACGATGCCCACGGCTTTGCCCACGCTTTCCTGGTAAAGGCCGGCCTGGACAAGCAGCTTGACAGCGTTGTGCTTGCGACCCGCGACATGCTGATCGTCACATTGAAGGGCCGTGGCATCACTGATGAGAACGCCGCCGTCATCACCGACCGCTACATGATGCCGGAGTTCCGCGCCCATGAGCCGGAACTGATGGGACGGTTCGAGGACGTGATGGTCATGGACTTCACCATGCCTGAGCTGCGGGCGATGGTGAATCGCGACGATCCCGACGCCCTGCGCAGCGCCCAGGCGAAGGTGAGTCAGATGCCCGCGCACTTCCAGGCGGCTGGCGAGATGTGGGGCCGGCAGGTCGGCGACGAGGCCTATACCAAGAACAAGGCCGATATAGACAAGCTGGGCGGCGGCGTTTTGGGAGCGATGCCATGACGGAATCAGGTGGACAGGTCAGGGGCGCCGGCGCCCAGTTCGTCAGCGACTGGCAGGACAATGCCGCTCGCCTGGCCGGCACCTACGACCCGTCGCAGGAGCACGACAACTGCGGCGTCGGCCTGGTGGCGGCGCTCGACGGCAAGCCGCGGCGCGAGGTGGTGCAGGCGGGGATAGATGCGCTGAAGGCCGTCTGGCACCGCGGCGCCGTGGATGCGGACGGCAAGACCGGCGACGGCGCCGGCATCCACATCGAGATCCCGCACGACTTCTTCGCCGAGGCCCTGCAGAGCAGCGGCCAGGGCGGTGAAACCGGGCGCAGGGCGGTCGGCATGGTGTTCCTGCCCAAGACCGACCTGGGCGCGCAGGAGCGTTGCCGGCAGATCGTCGAGACGGAGATTCTCAATCTCGGCTACGGCATCCTCGGCTGGCGCCAGGTGCCGATCAACGTCGGCTGCATCGGCGAGAAGGCCAACGCGACGCGTCCCGAGATCGAGCAGATCATGATCCGCGGCGGCGACGTGGCGGAGGCCGACTTCGAGCGCGACCTGTATGTGATCCGTCGCCGGATCGAGAAGCAGGCCATCGCGGCGCAGATCTCCGAGCTTTACATCTGCTCGCTGTCCTGCCGCTCGATCATCTACAAGGGCATGTTCCTGGCGGCGTCGCTCACGGACTTCTACCCGGACCTGCTGGACCCGCGGTTCATCAGCCGCTTCGCCATCTACCACCAGCGCTACTCCACCAACACCTTCCCGACCTGGAAGCTGGCGCAGCCGTTCCGGATGCTGGCGCATAACGGCGAGATCAACACCGTCGCCGGCAACGTCAACTGGATGAAGTCGCACGAAA
>CAXTDP010000948.1:0-2259 GCA_964242295.1 uncultured Acetobacteraceae bacterium
GCTGGTGGTGTCGCTCTTGGGGTCGCAGCCGATCAGCAGCACGCGCTTGCCCTGCTGCGCCATCATGTAAGACAGGTTGGCGAGGGTGAAGCTCTTGCCGATGCCACCCTTGCCGTAAATGGCGATTACTTGCGTTTCCTTCTTCGGCGGCGCGGTGTGGACGGCGTCCGGCTCCACCGCGGCCTCCGCACGCAATACGTCCGTCATGTTCGCTGTATTTGTGATGGCGTTCATGCGGCGTGGCTCCAATCGAGGATCATCTTGAGGCATGCGGCGTCGCCGAAGGCGGTGCGGTAGGCTCCGGCGGCGTCCGGCGCGGCTTCGGTGTGGGTGATCAGGCCGTCCAGGCTCAGCGCGCCCGACCCGGCCAGCTCGGCGACGGCTTGCAGGTCCGCGGGCTGCCACTGGGCGGCGATCCGCAGCCGGGCTTCGCGCATGAAGGCGGGGGCAAAGGCGAAACCCAGCCGGTCCGAGTAGAAGCCGGCCAGCACGACCTCGCCACCGGGCGCCAGGCGCGAGATCAGGGTGTCCAGCAGCCCGGCGTCGCCGCTCACGTCCACGATGCAGTTGTAGTCGCGGCGTGGATCGGCATCGGGGTGCAGGACCGCGTAGCCCTCGGCGCCCTCGGAGCGGACCGGGTTGGTTTCCCACACCGACGGCGCGCCGCCGCGCAGCACTGCGAGGCGGGCCAGCAGCCGGCCCAGCACGCCGTGACCGACGATCAGGTCCGGCAGAACGTCGACCAAGGCGTGCTGCGCCGTGGCGGCCAGCGCCAGCAGCACGCCGCGCTGGCCCAGGGATTCGCGGAACGAGACAACGCGGCTGCCGGCCACCACCAGACGGGATGCCGCGCCGCCGAACAGGCCGCGCACCGGGCCGAAGCAGCGGGCGCCGGGCACGAACACCAGGGTGCCCTCGCGCTGGCCTGAGTCCGCGCCGGCCTGGATGACGCGGCCCACGGATTCGTAGCCGGGCACGAGGGGGTAGCCCATGCCGGGGAAGGGCGGCATCCGTCCGGACCACAGCAGGCGCTCGGTGCCGGTGCTGATGCCGCTCCACGCCACGTCCACCACGACGTCGGTGGGGCCGGGAGGGTCGAGGTCCAGGCGGTGCAGTGCCAGTTCCTCGGGTGCAGTCAGGACGACGGCTGTAGTCTTCATTTCCGTCCCTCCCTGGACAGGTTCGACTGTCAGATTATCCTGACAAATATTTGTGTCAACTAGCATTTACAAATGAGCAAGTTTGGCATGTTGCTCCCTCTCCCTCCGGGAGAGGGTTGGGGTGAGGGAAATAACCAGCACCATTTTTGGCAGCTACGAGACCAGGTTGTTGCGGCCAGAGGCTGGGGCATTTGGCCTCCCTTACCCCGGCCCTCTTCCGGAGGGAGAGGGAGCAGCAAGCAGTTTTCACCGCACTGCCGACAGCACACCGACCAGCAGCGGGGTGTGCGTGCGGTGGCGGCGCACGGACCCGAAACCGGCGGCGTGCAGCATGGCCGTCAGCTCCGTCGGCGTTCGGGTGCGGCCCTGGCCCATCGCCATCAGGTAGAAGCCGAAGTAAGCGTCCCCCACCGGCTCGGCCCCGGGAGTTTCCGACATGGGTTCGGCCAGCAACAGGGTGCCGCCCGGCAGCAGGGCGGCATAGGCGGCGCGCAAGATGCGTTGCGCCGCATCGTCGTCATGGTCGTGTACGACTCGGACCAGGCTCACTAGGTCGGCGCCTCCAGGCAGCTCGCCACCCAGGAAGTTGCCGCCTTCTGCCTCGGCGCGACTGCCCAGGCCGGCTGCCGCGAAGCGCTCCGCCGCACGCTCGGCAACCGGCGGCAGGTCAAATAGGCGCAGCCGCAACGCCGGAGCCTGCGCCGCCGCCGCCAGCAGGAAGCTGCCGTCGCCGCCGCCCACATCCATCAGCAGTTGGTGCCGGCGCACGGGATAAGCCGCCAGGATCTCGCCGGCGACCAACGGCTGCGACGCGGCCATCAGGGCGGTATAGGCGGCGACCTCCCCGCCCAGCGCCGAGGCGCCGGGGTTGCCGGAATAGGCCCAATAGGAGGACAGCTTGGAGCCGCGGGCGTCGCCGCGCAGCAGCGCCACCGGGTCGGCTAGGTCGGCGTAGAGCATCCGGTGGTGGCGCACCATCGCGGCAATCCCGGCATTGCCGACCATCGCCGCGCCCAACGGCCCCAGCCCGAACCTGCCGCCAGCCCGGCGGGACACCAGGCGCAACGACACGGCCGCGCGCAGCAGCAACACCGCCAGT
>CAXTDP010000949.1:0-2257 GCA_964242295.1 uncultured Acetobacteraceae bacterium
CCACCGCCGACGTGCCGGCCGCGAGTAGCCGCTGAGCAATGGCCCAACTTGGCGGTGTCGTGCCCAACAACGCCAAGCTTTCCCAGGCGCAGGCGAGGTCGGACAGGTCAATGCCGAGAGCCGTCCGCGTGGTGTCGTCCCGCAGGTCTGCCACATCCTCACAATCCACGTCGTAAACACAGATCAACAAAGGCTGCGCCTTGAATGGGAAGCCCTGCTGCGCTTCGCGCCAGGCGCCTTCCAAGCTGCCCGAGGTATATAGGGCCGGCGTGCCAACAGGGTTGAAGCGACCGCCGTAACGGGCGGCTCCATCTCCGGAAGTGGGAGCGAAGGACCAACGCGGGTTGTGGGCACGGAAGACCTGGCCAGTCAGCCTCACGCGTATCCGCCGACCGTAATTCGGTCGAGGTAGCGCTTCACCGCCTCTGCCCGCCCTTCCTTGACCAGGGCCTCTGCAGTCTGGTCGCCAAACGACGCGATGGGCTGGGAGCGATACCAGGCGAAGGCCTGTTGCGGCGATCCGGACCAGGCACGGACGCGGTTCAGGATTTCCACCATGTCGCGCAAACGCGACTGTGTCGCTGGCGTGCCGACGCGAGCTGCCTTCGCCACTGCGTCCCGGGATACGCCCGCAGCAAAGGCAAGCTCGGCCCGAGTGATGTGCAAGATGGCACTCAGCCGGTCAGCTGCAACTTGTCCCGTATGACCAGTAACGTCACTGATGAACGTAGTGTCTGACATACCTTGCCCCTTACTCCGCCCCTGTTTGAGGCAGAAGATGGGGCAACTCCGGACGAGGTGCAACATGGACTGGTCCAGCAGGGAGTCCGCTTAACACCATGGACGGGAGCATGGAGCATGGCTGCGAGCTTATGCTTACGGCCGTCTCACCTTCATCAGCCCGCCCTTACCGCCGCATAATCCGCTGCCACCAGCCGGACCGCTGGCCGACGGCGAACCCCATTTCTCCTTCCAGGGCGCGCAGGTCGAGCCGGACCACGTCGGCGAAACGGCCCTTGAGCACGAAGTCCGGCACGCTGCGCGCGAACTGCCCGGCCTGGTTGGTGTCGCCGCCGAAGCTGACCGTCAGTTCGCCGGCCTTCCTGTTCACGGTGACGCGCTCCTCCGCGTCCGCCAGCATGGCATCCAACTGGTCGCGGAACCGCCGGTGCCGGATGCCGAAGTAGTCCGCGAACCCCAGCGGCCGTGCCCAGTCCGGCACCCCGCCCAGCGCCTCGCCCAGCACCGCCCGTAGCACGGCCGAGGAGCGGGCCAGCAGGTCGGGGAAGCCCTCCGCGTCCGCGTCGATCTCCGCCCGCATGGCCCGCACCTCCGGGATGAGCCGCTGCAGGTAGGCGCGATACAGCGCCGTGCCGATCTCCTTATGCGCCCTGCGGGCCAGGCGTTCGGTGACGGAGCGGTTCTCTGGGATGGCCGCGTCGATGTGACAGGTGACCATGCGCTTGGTCAGGTCGGGAGGGATCGTGCTCACGTCGCGGTTGGTGGTCAGCACAATGGGCGCATACAGCCCGCCCATCTCGCCATCCGTGCGGACCAGGTCGGGCACGTGCTGGGTGAACTTGTCCCGGGTCACGTCATCAATCAGCAAGGGGATTGCGCCCATGCGCTCCCGTAGGCCCAGTGCCCGGTTAGCGGTGAACTGGCCGGAGCGGATCATCTTCTCGAAGCCGAACATCGAGCGCGCAGCGATGCGGGTGAACAGCGTCTTGCCGCCGCTGCTGCGGCCATACAGCACGGCGTAGACCGGATACACCCAAGGGTCGATGCCGGCCGGGATGGCGGCCTGGCGCAGATGTGGGGCGAGCGGTGCCGCATACAGCCAAACCAGAAACGCCCAGTATACCTCGACGGCGCCGGCGCCATTGCCGAAGAAGTGCTGGAAGCTGCCGAGGTAGTCCACCAGGATGCGGGCATCGCGCGCCACCTCCGCCCGCGGCACCGTCTCCGTGGGCTGCAGCCAGGGCGCGCCGTCCAGGTGCACGAGGCCGGATGCCACGTCGATCTCGGCCCGGGGGATGCGTTCCTCGGCGCCGTCACCCACCGGCCTGGCCTGGTGCGTGCGCAGCACACGCAGCACGGAGGCGGCGTTGACCACCGTGCGCCCGGCCTTGTCCTTGGGCAAAGCGAGGTCTTTCAGCTCCGCGCCGAGTGCCGCGGCGGTGCGGAGCGCGTTGCCCGCGAACCCCGGCGGCACCGGCCGGGCCGGCGGGTCCACCAGCGCCACGCCGGCGTTCAA